>NZ_RAZO01000259.1:0-888 GCF_004307535.1 Pseudomonas sp. Sample_9 | reverse complement strand
TCGGCGCACAGATCGGCCAGTTCAGCGGGCAGAGCCTGTTCGATGTCTTCAACAGCGCCTGGACCATCGACAGTCGCGCCGACCGCATGGGCATCCGCCTGCTCGGCGCGGCGTTGCAATATCAGGGCGCGCCGATGATCTCCGAGGGGATTCCGTTGGGCGCGGTTCAGGTGCCGCCGGACGGGCAGCCGATTGTGTTGCTCAATGATCGGCAGACCATTGGTGGCTATCCGCGCCTGGGCGCGTTGACACCGCTGGCGCTGGCGCGATTGGCGCAGTGCCTGCCGGGAACGAAAGTGAGAATGAGGCCGGTGGTGCAGGACGTCGCGCACCGCGAGCATGTCGAGTATTTGCAGCGCTTCAAAGATCGCTAAAAGCTTCGCGAGCAGGCTCGCTCCCACAGGTAAAAGCATTCCAATGTGGGAGCGAGCCTGCTCGCGAAGGCGTTCGTCGAGTTAACGATTATTTGGAAAGAAACCGCATCCCTTCCTCAAGCCCGCGCAGCGTTAGCGGATACATCTGATCCTCGATCAGATCGCGGACGATGTTGGTCGACGAGGTATAGCCCCACGTGTCCTTCGGATACGGGTTGATCCAGATGAGCTTCTTGTATTTCTCCATGAAGCGCTGCATCCACACGTAACCCGGCTCTTCGTTCCAGTGCTCGACGCTGCCACCGGCCTGGGTGATTTCGTAAGGCGCCATCGCGGCGTCACCGATGAAGATCACTTTGTAGTCGGCGCCGTATTTGTGCAGCAGATCCTGGGTCGAAGTGCGTTCGGAAGTGCGGCGCATGTTGTTCTTCCACACTGATTCATAAATGAAGTTGTGGAAGTAGAAGTACTCCAGGTGCTTGAACTCGGTCTTGCAGGCCGAGAACAATTCCTC
>NZ_RAZO01000113.1:0-890 GCF_004307535.1 Pseudomonas sp. Sample_9 | reverse complement strand
GTCAGCGTGGCGGTGCCGAAAGACTTCCATCCGGGATTCCGCGACCCGGGCTGATTCGCCTTGCTTCAGATTTGCGGTGGCTGGACTACCGCTTTCGCGAGCAGGCTCGCTCCCACAGGGGAATGCATTTCAAGTGTGGGAGCGAGCCTGCTCGCGAATGAAGTCGACACCGATCCAACTGATTCATATCTTTCCAGAGACCCGAAATGAGACTGTCCCGCTTCTTTATCGACGCCCCGCTGAGCACTGGCGAACACGAACTGCCAGAAGCCCAGGCGCATTACATCAGCCGCGTACTGCGCATGGCCGAAGGCGATGCGGTGCAGTTGTTCGACGGTTCCGGCCATGAGTTTCGCGGGTCCTTGGTGGATGTCGGCAAGAAACGCGTGGTCGTGCAGATCGACGAGCAATTCGCCGGGCAAATCGAATCGCCACTGCAGATCCACCTCGGCCAGGGCCTGTCCCGGGGCGAGCGCATGGACTGGGCGATTCAGAAAGCCACCGAACTGGGCGTCACGGAAATCACCCCAATCTTCAGCGAACGCTGCGAAGTGCGGCTCAAGGACGAACGCGCCGACAAGCGCTTGCTGCATTGGCGCCAAGTGGCGATCAGTGCCTGCGAACAGTGCGGGCGTTCACGGGTGCCGGTGATTCATCCGCCGGTGTTGCTGGCGGACTGGCTCAAGCAGACCGAAGCCGAATTGAAACTGGTGCTGCATCCGGTGGCAGAGCCGCTGGTGAGTCATGCCAAACCGGAGACGCTGGCGTTCCTGATCGGGCCGGAAGGTGGCCTGACGGACGGCGAAGTCGAGCAGGCCAAAGGCAATGGCTTCCACGCCGCCCGCCTCGGCCCACGGGTGCTGCGCACCGAGACTGCGCCGGTGGTGGCG
>NZ_RAZO01000284.1:0-5344 GCF_004307535.1 Pseudomonas sp. Sample_9 | reverse complement strand
AGGTCGATGAAGTGCTGCGCCGCCGCGCTTTTGCCGCTGCCGATGCCGCCGGTCAGGCCGAGAATCCAGGGTTTTTCCACAGGGGTATTCATTTCAAACCGACAGACTGCCAATAGAAGTCGGTTATTTGACCACCCCAGAGCAAGGCAATCCAGCCGGCAATTGCCAGAAAGGGTCCGAAGGGGATCGGCGTCGAGGTTTCCTGGGCGCGCAGGCGCAGCATGACGACGCCCAAAATCGCTCCCACCAAGGATGACAACAGAATCGTCAGCGGCAGAATCTGCCAGCCACCCCAAGCGCCAAGCAAGGCCAACAGCTTGAAATCGCCGTGACCGATGCCGTCCTTGCCGGTGAGCAGTTTGAACAGCCAGAACACCGACCACAGCGCCAGATAACCCGCCACCGCGCCCCACAACGCATCGGGCAACGCCACGAACACGCCGAAGCTGTTGACGATCAGCCCCAGCCACAGCAGCGGCAGCACCAGCACATCGGGCAGCAACTGATGTTCGCAGTCGATCAGACTCATCGCCAGCAAGCCCCACGTCAGCAAAATCAGCAAGCCCGCCGGCCAGCCGAAGCCCAGATGCCATGCGATGAATGCCGAGAGCAGGCCGCAGGCCAGTTCGGTCAGCGGGTAACGTTTACTGATCGGCGCCGAACAAGCCGAGCAGCGCCCGCGCAGGCACAGATAACTGAGCAGCGGAATGTTTTCCCACGGGCGGATCCGATGTCCGCAATGCGGGCACGCGGACTGCGGCAGCATCAGGTTGTAGGTCGGCACGGGCGTTTCGCTGGGCAGGCCGAGCACATCATGGGCTTGCTGGCGCCAGTCACGCTCAAGCATCTTCGGCAGGCGCCACACCACAACATTGAGGAAGCTGCCGACCACCAGCCCGAGCAGCAGCGCGCTGACCACAAAGGCCAGCGGATACATGGCAAACAGTTCGTCGATAGGCATATCAGATCGCTGAGCCGAGTTGGAAGATCGGCAGGTACATGGCCACCACCAGTCCACCGACGATGACCCCCAGCACCACCATGATGAAGGGCTCCATCAGGCTGGTGAGGTTGTCGACCATGTTATCGACTTCGGCTTCATAAAAACCGGCGACCTTGTCGAGCATGTCATCCAGTGCCCCGGACTCCTCGCCAATGGCGGTCATCTGCACCGCCATATTGGGAAACACACCGGTGCTGCGCATCGAAAAATTCAGCTGCATGCCGGTCGAGACGTCCTGCCGCACGCGCAGCACCGCGCGCTTGAACACCACGTTGCCGGTGGCGCCGGCGACCGAATCCAGCGCTTCCACCAACGGCACCCCCGCCGCGAAAGTGGTCGACAGGGTGCGGGCAAAACGTGCGACGGCGGACTTGTACATCAAGGTGCCCACCAGTGGCAGCTTCAGCAGCCAGGCATCGCGGCGGTCACGCAGGGCCTGCGAGGTTTTCAACGCGTGGCGAGTGCCGAAAAACGCTGCCACCAGCGCAAAAAGAATGGCCCACCACCACTGCTGCATGAACTCCGACAGGCTGATGATCATCAGGGTGAAGCCCGGCAGTTCGGCGCCGAATCCGGAAAACACCGACTGGAACTGCGGCACCACTTTGACCAGCAGAATGCCGGTCACCACCGCCGCCACCAGCACCACGGCGGTGGGGTAGGTCATGGCTTTCTTGATCTTGGCCTTGAGCGCTTCGCTTTTCTCCTTATAGGTGGCCACCCGTTCGAGCAAGGTGTCGAGGGCACCGGACTGTTCGCCGGCGTCGACCAGGTTGCAGTACAACTCGTCGAAGTATTGCGGCTTCTTGCGCAGGGCTGTGGCGAAACTGTTACCGGCCGCGACCTCCTGTTTGACCTCGTCGACCAGTTTGCGCATGGCCGGATTTTCGAAGCCTTCACCGATAATGTCGAAGGACTGCAACAGCGGCACGCCGGCCTTCATCATGGTTGCCATCTGCCGGGTGAACAGGGCGATGTCCTGCGGCTTGATGCGTTTGCCCAAGCTCAGCAGGGACGCGGATTTCTTGCGCACCTTGCCCGGGTTGATCCCCTGTTTGCGCAGCTGCGCCTTGATCAGCGCGGGGTTCTGCCCGCTCAGTTCGCCAGTGACCTTGCTGCCTTTGCGGTCGGTGCCTTCCCAGGCGTAAACGCTGACTTTCGCTGCCTTGACCGCCATGTTCAATCCTTGGTGACCCGGTTGATTTCCTCAAGGCTGGTGATGCCTTGCATGGCCTTGTGCAGCCCGGAAGTGCGCAGATCGGCGAAACCGTCGCGACGCATCTGGATGTCGATTTCCAGCGAATTGCCTTCGGCCATGATCAGCCGTTGCAGGTCCGGTGTGTTCTTTACCACTTCATAAATCCCCACGCGTCCTTTGTAACCGCCGTTGCAGTGATCGCAACCGACCGGCTCGTAGATCGTGAAATGACCTATGCGTTCCTCGGGAAAGCCTTCCTTGAGCAAGGTTTCGTGAGGAATCTCCAGCGGCCGTTTGCAATGCGCGCACAACTTGCGCGCCAGACGCTGGGCGATGATCAGGCTGACCGAGGTGGCGATGTTGAAACCGGGAATGCCCATGTTGTGCAGGCGCGTGAGGGTTTCCGCTGCGCTGTTGGTGTGCAGGGTCGACAGCACCAGGTGGCCGGTTTGCGCGGCCTTGATCGCGATCTCGGCGGTTTCCAGGTCGCGGATCTCGCCGACCATGATCACGTCCGGGTCCTGACGCAGAAACGAGCGCAGCGCCTGGGCGAAGTCCAGCCCTTGCCGAGGATTGACGTTGACCTGATTGATGCCTGCCATGTTGATTTCCACCGGGTCTTCGGCGGTGGAAATGTTGATGTCGACGGTGTTGAGGATGTTCAGCCCGGTATACAGCGACACGGTTTTACCGGAGCCGGTGGGGCCGGTGACCAGAATCATTCCTTGTGGCTGTTTCAGCGCGGCGAGGTACAAGGCCTTTTGCTCGGCCTCGTAACCCAGCGCGTCGATGCCCATTTGCGCACTGGACGGGTCGAGGATCCGGATCACCACTTTTTCGCCCCACAGGGTCGGCAGGGTGTTGACGCGAAAATCGATGGATTTGCTTTTCGACAGGCGCATCTTGATCCGCCCGTCCTGGGGTTTGCGCCGTTCGGAAATATCCAGACTGGCCATTACCTTCAGGCGAGCGGCGATACGCCCGGCCAACTGGATCGGTGGCTTGGCCACCTCGCGCAGCATGCCGTCGGTGCGCATGCGTACGCGATAGTTTTTTTCGTAGGGTTCGAAATGCAGGTCGGACGAGCCGCTCTTGATCGCATCGAGCAGCATCTTGTGCACGAAGCGCACGACCGGGGCGTCGTCGGCATCGAGGCCGCCGATCACGTCCTGTTTGTTGTCATCGATGGCCTCGACGTCGAGGCCGTCGAGATCGACATCGGCCATTTCCTCGAGGCCCGAGGCATGGCTCTCGAAGAACTTGTCGATGGCGTCGCTGAGCTTGTCGTCCTCGACCAGAATCGCTTCGGTGCTCAGGCCGGTGCTGAACTGGATGTCGCTGATCGCCTGCTGATTGCTCGGGTCGGAAAGGCCTACGAACAGTTTGTTGCCGCGCCGCCAGAGGGGCAGTGCGCAGTGCTGGCGAACCAGTTTCTCACTGACCAATCCCTTGGGCTGACTCTCTTCGTCGACGCAATGCAGATCGAGCAGGGCCATGCCGAAGTGTTCCGAAGCGATCTCGGCGATCTGCCGGCTATTGACCAGTTTGTTGTGCACCAGGTAGTTCACCAGCGAGACGCGGTTGTGCTGGGCCTGCGCCCAGGATTGCCGGGCGCTTGTTTCCGTGAGCAGTTCGGCCTGGACCAATTGCTTGGCCAGACCGCTCAGAGTGATGTCATTCATGGGGATTCCGCACGCTTGCCGTTCATGACTTATAGCCTAGTCAAGTGACAGCGCCAAACATGGCCGGTGCAGGTGACAAAAAGTGTCAGATAGTGCGGTTGCGGGTTGTAGGAAACGGCGCAGGGGATTGCGCGCGCCCAGCAGGCGGGGCCTGAAAGGCGTTGGCATGGGCTGTGCTGAGCCTTGTTCAGATCATGAGATTTCGACTCATGCATGGAGCGTGTCTATGAAAAAACAACAAGGTTTCACATTGATCGAGCTGCTGATCGTTGTGGCGATCATCGGCATTCTGGCGACTATCGCCCTGCCTCAGTATTCGAAGTATCAGGCGCGGTCGAAGGTGACGGCGGGGCTGGCGGAGATTAGTGCATTGAAAGTGCCGTTCGAGGACACGATCAATCAAGGCACAGCTCCAACTCTGGCCAACGTTGCCAATGGTGCGACTACTACCTCCAACTGTACTTTGGCAGTTACAGGCACAGCCGCGACTGGCGAAGGCACGCTTACCTGTACCCTGCTCAATGCACCAGGTCCGGTGTTAGGTAAAACCATTACGCTTTCTCGTTCCGGGGCGGCGACGGGGAATACCTCCGGTGTTTGGACGTGTGCGACGACGGTCAACTCTGATTATTCTCCGCGCGGTTGCACGGCCAGCGGTACGTAATCACAAAGGTGAATAATCAGAATGCCCCGCATTGCGGGGTATTTTTGTATCTGCGATCACTTAACAAAAGCTCCAATAATTTCAGCAGCTTATGAACTTTCCGAAAAACCGCAACTTGCATGCGAAATTGCGTTGAGTCATGCATTTTGCATGAAAATGAAAATAAGCGTTTTTCATAACTTATTGTTTTTAAACGGTTTTATGCGGACGAAAAAGTTGGCACAGCGTTCGCAATATCTCCGGTAACCCTGCTGACAAGCGTTACAGCAGACTTCCAGTAAAAACAGGAGTTACTCGTATGAAGAAGTTCGCTATCACTGCCGCTGCTACCGCTCTGACCCTGACCATGGCTGGTGGCGCTTTCGCCCAGTCCGCTCAGGCTACCCAAGCGCCAATGGTTCTGGCTGCCGGTGAAGTTACCGAAATGAAACAAGATACCAGCGACACCTGGATCACCACCAAGGTCAAAGCTGACCTGGTTACCGAAAAAGGCATTCCAGGCACCGACATCAAAGTCGAAACCAACAAGGGTGTAGTGTCCCTGTCGTCGACCACTGCGGTAACCGAGTCGCAGAAAGAAGTCGCCGTAGGCATCGCCAAGAAAATCAAAGGCGTTAAAGCGGTCTCCGCTGACGGCCTGAAAGCCGAGTAAGGCAAGACTTCTCGCCTGAACCGGGAGAAGACGCGACAGACGGGCCGAGCAATACGTCTGCCGCAACTTTAGAGTTCATGCGAACGGTCACACGGATGTGACCATTACAGGCCCCGGCACTTGTGTCGGGGCCTGTTCTATTTGG
>NZ_RAZO01000265.1:0-891 GCF_004307535.1 Pseudomonas sp. Sample_9 | reverse complement strand
TCAGCGCCGCGCCACATCCGAAAAATAGAACTTGTCCAGCGTATGCCGCGATTCGGTGTATTCGAACTGGCGGCCGTCCTGCAGGAAGGTCTGGTTGCTGACCACGATGACATGGCTCTGGCCGTCGAGGTCCAGGTGTTGTTGGTCGTCCTTGCTGGACGGCACGGCTTCGATGGTGCGCTGAGCGTAGGCGATCTGCAGTTGCAGGGTCTGTTCGATGTGGGCGTAGATCGAATGTTCGGCGATGTCTGCTGACAGATCGGGGATGACGTCGCTGACGAAGTGGTTGATGTCGAGGATGACGCGTTTGCCGTCGATGCGCCGTACCCGCTTGATCCGGGTGATCGGGCTGCCGGGTTCGGCATTGATATGTTCAAGCAATGCACCTTCCAGCGGCACCTGACACATCTCGACCACTTCGGTGCTGACGTCGTTGCCCAGTCGCGGGTGGGTCTCCTGGAAGCTGACGATGCCGCCGAGCTGGAATTCGATCGGGTTGGTCGACAGCACGAACGCGCCTTTGCCATGAATCTTCTGAGCGAAACCGCGCTCTTGCAACTGGTCGATGGCCTTGCGCACCGTGCCGCGGCTGGCCTGATAGGTGTCCATCAGTTCGGTTTCGGAAGGCAGCCGGGCGCCGCGCTCCAGGCGCTGGGTAGTGATGCTGGCAAGCAAATCGCTGTAGATCTGGTTGTATTTGCTCATGGCTGGACTCTGTGCCGACGGTGCTCAAAACCCCGAACCTTAAGGGCAGGGTAGGGGTTTGTCCATGCGGACGAAGGAAAACATCTTAGGTCAGAGTAGGAAGAATCCGCATTTTTCTGACGTTCATCCACGGATGCAAACTCGTACAGACGAGTTGTTGCATTAACTCGTACAGACGAGTATTTT
>NZ_RAZO01000018.1:0-892 GCF_004307535.1 Pseudomonas sp. Sample_9 | reverse complement strand
ACGCGATCGGCTCCCTCTCCCTCCGGAGAGGGGACTGACCGAGGTGTTTGCGGTAGATACGCCGACATGAGATACCGCGCCGAACTCAGGTTTTGAAGCACACGCGATCGGCTCCCTCTCCCTCGGGAGAGGGCTGGGGTGAGGGGAATCGATTTCCCATACGACACAAATCCCAGATCCAAAAAAAACCCGGAACCATCACTGGCCCCGGGCTTTTTCACATTCGCTGCAAACTTACTCAGCGAGCACCTGACCCACGGTCGGGTCCTTGAACAGACGCGTCAGCGCATCGCTCAATACATCGCTGACCAGTTTGGTGTTGGTTTCCTGATTCGGCGCCATGCCGAAGCGCTGGTCCAGCGACGCACCGTAACGGCCGCTGTAGCGGCGGTTGGCGTTCTGCACGTCAGAGCGGAAGGTTGCGCCGATGGTTGCTTCGGTCACGTACATGCCTTCTTTCGGCGATTGATATTTCAACTCGGCCAGGGTCACGGTCAGCTGCGGCGCGTTGGGTGCGTTGGTGGTCGGGGTGAAGCCGAGCAGACGCACGGCGGCTTCGGCCTGGGCCTGCAGCTTGGGCAGGATCTGCTCGCGCTGTACGGTGATGGCGCTGGTTTCCGGGTACAGACCGCCACGGGTGCCGAGGGTTGGCGACGGACGACCGTCGACCACACGCACGATGACAGGCTGGCCGCGACCGACCGCTGGCAGTTGCGTGGTCAGCTTCGGCTCCGGATTCAGTTGTTGCGGGCTGTGGGCGCAGCCGGCCAGGGTCAAACCGGCGACAGTGATCAAACCGAACAACAGGCGTTGCAACATGCTCTTCTCTCCAGAATCAGGCACAAACAGGCCGGCAGTATAGCGGTGGGCCACTGCGCGTAACCAGCGCCGC
>NZ_RAZO01000316.1:0-893 GCF_004307535.1 Pseudomonas sp. Sample_9 | reverse complement strand
AGGATGACGTGGTGCAGGGACCGCTGGTGGGTGGGGCGGAAGATTTCTCGTTCTTTGCCAAAGAAGCACCGGGGTTGTTTGTATTTCTTGGCGTGACCCCGAGGGACCAGGACATGAGCAAAGCTGCGCCGAATCATAATCCGGGGTTCTTTGTCGATGAGTCGGCGTTGGTGGTTGGGGTCAGGACATTGGCGTCGTTGGCGACGGATTATTTGTATGGGAATGCGGGGGTGGGCAAGTAAATCCCAGGTGGCTGGAATTCTGTAGATCAAAAGCCCCTCACCCTAGCCCTCTCCCGGAGGGAGAGGGGACTGACCGCGGTGATCGCCAGAGCTTCGCCGTCCTGAAATATCGAGTCGAATGCAAGCTTTGAACAACCCACAAATCGGCTCCCTCTCCCTCGGAGAGGGCTAGGCGGGCGGCGTTCCGATGAGAGGCAAACCCACCACAAAACCAAAGCCAGACACCACCCGCTCTTAACCACTCAAACAATGAGCGCAAGCTCGAGTAGCTTTTGATCTTGATCTCGGAGCCCGTCGGCAGGCTGAGCGAAGGGATTGATCCGGGCGTGGGAGCGCAGCGACCGTACGACGCAGTCGTACACAGCGAGTGTAGGTGCAGCGAAGCAAACCGGAGCCGCTGCGCCAGGATCGATCCCGGAGCGAAGGAACCCCGAGCCCCAGCGAGCGGGCCGAACGTCAGGGCGCAGACCTTTGGTTACTTTGGGGCGTTTGCCAAAGTGACCCGCTGTAAGAGCGGAACCGTAACCAGCAACACCCGCAGAAACGGATATTCACGCAAAACCCAACCAACCTGGTCGGCCCAGAGGCCGCCAAGGTCAAACCACATCAACCCCTACGTGAATCGCATCATGCCGCCAAAACTCCAGATCA
>NZ_RAZO01000031.1:0-5392 GCF_004307535.1 Pseudomonas sp. Sample_9 | reverse complement strand
GCGCCGAGTTTGATGGTCAGATTCTTGTTCATGGGACTCTCCCTGTTTGGATGGGGGGAGTCTGGCGATGCGGTGTGGAGGGAATGTGCGGGGAATATGGAGATTGTGTGGAGAATGCATTCCCCTGTGGGAGCGAGCCTGCTCGCGAAGGTCGCGACTCGGTTTCAAGGCAAGCGCAATACCACCTCAACCCCGCCCTCGACATTGCTAATGCGCATCACCCCACCATGCAACTTGACCACTTCTTCAACGAAGTTCAGCCCCAGCCCGGTGCTCTTGCGTCCGCTGTCCGGGCGCGGCAACGAGTAGAAGCGTTCGGTCAGGCGTGGCAAGGCGTAATCGGGAATCGGCGTGGTCTGGTTGAACAGGCGGAACTCGACGTGCTCGCCAACCCGCTCGGCACTAAAGCGCAAAAGGCCCTGCGTCGGGGTGAAATCCAGTGCATTTTCCAGCAGATTTCCCAACGCCTGACGCAGCAGAAACGGCTCGCCAATCAGCAGCAACTCCTCACCGATCGCTTGCTCGACGCGCAGTTGTTTGCCCTCGATCCGCGCGGCCTGCGCCTTGAGCAATTCTGCGACCAACAGCGCCAGCGGCACTGCCACCCGTTCTTCCAGCCCTTGGCGCTGCTCGACTTGCGCCAGGTTGAGCAGGCGCTCGATCAACTGCTGCATCCGCGCGCTTTCGCTGTCGATGTTGCTGACAAAGCGCAAACGCTGGACGGCCGGCATCTCGCTTTGCAGCAACTCCGCCGCGCCCCGAATCGCCGCCAGCGGACTTTTCAATTCATGGGTCAGGGTGTGCACGTAACGCTCGACGTAGGCCTTGCCTTCGAGCTGGGTGCGCATCTGCTCAACCGCTGTGGCCAGTTGCTCCAGCTCACCGCCGCGATAATGCGGCACTTCCACGCGCCGGCCTTCGCTCACCGCTTGGGCATAACCGGTCAAACGGTGCAGCGCGCGGCTGAGCCACCATGAGAGCAAGGCACCGAAGAGCAGGCCGAGGCCGATCAGTCCGGCGCCGTAAAACAGCAAGCGCCGCTCGGTGCGATCAACGTAGGGTTGCAGCGAACTGTTGGGCTTGGCCACGGTGACCACGCCGATGATCTTGCCGTTGTCGCGGATCGGCGCGCCGACGTGCATCACTGAAGAGCTCGGATCGTCAGGATCACTGCGGCTGGAGCGCGCGCCGTACTCGCCGCGCAGGGTCAGGTAGACGTCGTTCCAGCGCGAATAATCCTGGCCGACCGCGACGCCGCTGGAGTCGAGCACAACGATGCCCTTAGCGTCGGTGACGTAGATGCGGTGGTTGACCTGGTTTTTCGGCAAGCCCCAGATGGTCGCTTGCGGCTGCCGCTCGCCATAGGCACGGAGCAATTGCGGCCAGCGGTTCTCGCTGAGGGTGCCGGCCTTGAAATCGTCGCGCAGGATTTCTGCCATCAGGTTGGCGGTGTCCACCAGCGTCTCTTCGGTGGACTGGCGCACGCCGGGGCGAATTTCTTCCATCACCGTGTTGAGGACGAAATAACCGGTCAGGCCGACAAACAGCACATACACCAGAAAGATCCGCAGCCCCAGCGACATCAGCTGTGCCCCGGGCTGTAGCTGTAACCGAGGCCGCGATGGGTCTGGATCGGCTCGGCCTCGGTGCGCACCAGGCGCAACTTGGCGCGCAGGCTTTTGATGTGACTGTCGATGCTGCGCTCGTAACCGGCATCGGCCGCTACGCCCAGCGCATCGAGCAATTGCTCGCGGCTGAACACCCGCTCAGGTTGTTCGAGCAGGCATTGCAACAAGCGGAATTCATGGCGGGTCAGGCTCAGCGGCTGGCCGCGATAGCTGATCTGCACGCGTTCGGCATCAATGCGAAACAGCGTTGAGCCTGCTTCCAGGGTTGCGCGCGGCGCCATGCGTTTGAGGATGGCTTTGACCCGCGCCGCCACTTCACGCGGGCTGAACGGCTTGACCACGTAATCGTCGGCGCCGATCTCCAGGCCCACCACGCGGTCGATCTCGGCGTCGCGGGCGCTGAGAAACAGCACCGGCACTTCCGTGAAGCGTCGCAACTGCTTGCAGGTTTCGAAGCCACTGATGTCCGGCAAACCGATATCGAGAATGATCAGGTCGGCCGGGGTTTGTCGCTGATGCTCCAGCGCCGCCGCGCCGAGGCTCAGCCACGTGGTGCTGAACCCCTCGCCCTGCAAGGCAAAAATCAGTGTGTCGGCAATCGCCGCTTCGTCTTCGACAATCAGGATGTGCGGCATGGCGTCCGAGCCCGTGGCAGTTAGTGCGCGAACGGTGCCCCAAGCCCGGGGTTACGTCAATCAGACCACTTAGCAGTCAGGCTTGTCGGCGGTGTAGCGCCGCGCCGGGTTGACCGCCGCGCCGAACTCGCGCAAGGCCTTGGCGCCGATCAGCAGCGGATAGTTGAAGTGGCTGCGGTCGGTCAGGTTGACCTCGACGGTGCGCTTGACGTTGCCCAGGCACAGTTCCAGATCGACCACCGGGCGCTTGGCGACATCGCTGCTGTCGCGCTCTTCATCGTCCTCGTCGGAACGGCTTTTGATCTTGCTGATGCGCGCGACCTTATGCTCGAAAACCTTGTTGCTGGCATCTTTGGTGGCGAGGCGGAAACGCACCCAGTCTTCGCCATCACGGGTGAAGGTCTCGATGTCCTTGGCCGACAGCGAGGCGGTCAGCGCGCCGGTGTCCATCTTGGCCTTGAGCACTTCGCCACCGATTTCCGGCAGCGCGATGTATTCGTAGCGACCGTACAGCGTCGGCTCGGCGGCCATGACCGGCAGCGCGACAAGGGCAAACAGAGCAAGGAGGGATTTCACGTAAGGGGCTTCCTTGGGAGGTTGGGCAACGGGATTTTAGACCGTCACCTTTGAATTCGTTCGGCTGAATCAAGATCAAAAGATCGCAGCCTTCGGCAGCTCCTACAGGGATCGGTGTAGGAGCTGCCGAAGGCTGCGATCTTTTGATCTTACGGTTTGAAAAGTGAAACATTCGTCAGCACCGATTTGGCCTGCTGCGCGAAGCTGCTTATCATGGCTCGCCCCTGCCACTTCATAGAGTTGCTTATGCGCCGCCTGCTCACCGGCTGTTTCGTCACCCTGCTGCTGTTGCTCAACACCTTGATCCTGATCGGGCCGTTGATGGTGTTTGCCCTGCTCAAACTGGTTGCACCCGGGCGCTGGCGTGACCACGCATCAGGTGCGGTGATGTGGATTGCCGAGACCTGGGCCGAGATCGACAAGCTGATCTTCCAGCTGTGCATCCCGACGCAATGGGACATACGCGGCGGCGACGATCTGCGCCGCGACACGTCCTATCTGGTGGTCAGCAACCATCAATCGTGGGTCGACATTCCGGCGCTGATCCAGACCCTCAACCGGCGCACGCCGTTCTTCAAGTTCTTTCTGAAGAAAGAGCTGATCTGGGTGCCGTTCCTCGGCTTGGCGTGGTGGGCGCTGGATTACCCGTTCATGAAGCGCTACACCAAAGCCTTTCTGGCAAAGAACCCCGAGCTGGCGGGCAAGGATCTCGAAATCACCAAAGCGGCGTGCGAGCTGTTCAAACGGCAGCCGGTGACGGTGGTGAACTATCTGGAGGGCACCCGCTACACCCTGGCGAAAAGCACCCAGCAGGATTCACCGTTCAGCCACTTGCTCAAACCCAAGGCCGGCGGCGTGGCGTTCGTGCTGGCAGCGATGGGTGAACAGCTCGACGCGATGCTTGATGTGACGGTGGTGTATCCGCAGGAAAAAATCCCGGGCTTCTGGGACCTGATCAGCGGCAACGTGCCGCGAGTGATCATCGACATCAGGACCCGCGAACTCGACCCGACGCTGTGGCAGGGCGATTACGAGAAAGATCCGGCCTTTCGCCAACACGTCCAGAACTGGGTCAACCAGCTCTGGACCGAGAAGGATCAACGCATCGTCGAGCTGCGCAACGAGCGCCGCTGACTCAAGTGCCGCTGCCGACACCCCAGATGCTGCCCAGGCTGCTCAACAGCGAACCACCGACGCCCTGCTGACCGAGGTATTGCAGCAACACCGGGGCAAACTGCCCGATCATGCCGCTGTCCATGCCCAGCGCGCTGAACGCGTTGTTCAGGTCGTTGCTGTCTTTGACATTGCCCAGCGCATTTTCAAGCCCGGCGGACTTGCCGGACGAACCGAGCAAAGCCCCGAGCGCCGCCAGATTGCCGCTGCCACCGGACAACTTGTCGATGCCCGGCACTTCCTTGGCCAGTTGCGAATAGTCGGTGCTGCTCAACTGATTCTTTGCCAGCCCAAGCATCGCGCTGGTACCGCCAACAGCCTGCTCCGGCGTGACGTCCAGCGCACTCAGCGCACTCAACAAACCAGCGGTTTCCGAGGTCGGCGCCGCAGCGGCCGCCTTGTCACCACCCTGCATCCCCGACACCACGCCGGCCACGTCATTCAGACTGAACCCGGCAAACACCGGCCCGGCGGCCAGGGTCAGGAGCGATGCCAGGGCAAAACCGCGTGAAATCTTCATTCAGACATCCTCTTGGGGAAAAGCTGCCACCGGACACGGCGACGAAACTGCCGGTTTGACCGGGGATCCGGTGGCATGTTCCGGTCATTCCAAATTGATATTCAGGCTATTCCAAAACGTTTCTAAAAACTGTCAAACCTAACAGTTATCAGCTCAATTCGAGTTGTTTAGATTTGAATTCGAGACAAGTTTGCCGCGGATCATTCTGAGGGAGGTGCTGCGATGGAGAAGCGATTGTCAGACCGCGACGACTCGATCATCGCGCCGGTGAAGAGACCGTCCAAGGGCGCTGCAAAGGAAGTGATTGCGCAACCCTCAGCAATCATCTTTTGCGTTGATCCGAACGATCCCATCATTGGAGAAATCAAGGCCGGACGAAGGGTCAGTTATGAAGTGATAAAAAGCGATACAGGGCAGCAATACGCAATCAATGTTCGACTGGTTCGCGACAGAAGGAACAGATAAATCCTGGTCGTGATCCTTGGTTTTGAAAAGCAAACAGGAAGCATGGATATGTCAAACAGAACAAGCGGTACCGTAAAGTGGTTTAACGACGATAAAGGCTTTGGATTTATTACCCCTGCTGATGGCGGTGCTGACCTCTTCGTCCATTTCAAGGCAATTGAATCCGATGGATTCAAATCGCTCAAAGAAGGACAGTCAGTTTCATTCGTGGCCGAGAAGGGACAGAAAGGCTTGCAAGCAGCTCAAGTCCGCGTTGAATGAACCATAACCAAAAAAAATCGGCGACCCTGAGGTCGCCGTTTTGCGTTGCGCTAACACTTACGCCGCACTGAACAACTTGTGCGGATCAATCACAAACTTCTTCGGCACACCCGCATCGAACTCGCCGTAACCTT
>NZ_RAZO01000051.1:0-894 GCF_004307535.1 Pseudomonas sp. Sample_9 | reverse complement strand
ATGATGGATTGGACGGACCGCCATTGCCGGTACTTCCTGCGCCTCCTGTCCAAGCACGCCCTGCTCTACACCGAAATGGTCACCACCGGCGCGCTCCTAAACGGTGATCACGAACGTTTCCTGCGTCACAACGAAGCCGAGCACCCGCTCGCGTTGCAGCTCGGCGGTAGTGTTCCGCTCGATCTCGCCGCCTGCGCGCGCATGGCCCAGGAACATGGCTACGACGAGGTGAACCTGAACGTCGGCTGCCCGAGTGATCGTGTGCAAAACAACATGATCGGCGCGTGCCTGATGGGGCATCCGCAGTTGGTGGCCGATTGTGTGAAGGCGATGCGTGATGCGGTGTCGATTCCGGTGACGGTGAAGCACCGGATCGGCATCAACGGGCGCGACAGTTATGCCGAGCTGTGCGATTTCGTCGGGACTGTGCGGGATGCAGGGTGCACGAGTTTCACCGTGCATGCGCGGATTGCGATTCTGGAGGGGTTGTCGCCGAAGGAGAATCGCGACATTCCGCCGTTGCGCTATGACGTCGCGGCGCAGTTGAAGGCGGATTTTCCGGAGCTGGAGATTGTGCTGAACGGCGGGATCAAGACGATGGAGGCCTGCCATGAGCATTTGCAGACCTTCGATGGCGTGATGCTCGGGCGTGAGGCTTATCACAATCCGTATTTGCTGGCGGAGGTCGATCAGCAACTGTTCGGCAGTACTGCACCGGTGATCAGCCGCGCTGAGGCGTTGGCGCAATTACGGCCTTATATCGCCGAACATCTGCTGGCCGGTGGTGCGATGCATCACATCACGCGCCATGTGCTGGGCCTGGGCACAGGGTTCCCCGGGGCGCGCAAGTTTCGTCAGTTGTTGTCGGTGGATATTCACAAGGCCAAGGATCCG
>NZ_RAZO01000350.1:0-5410 GCF_004307535.1 Pseudomonas sp. Sample_9 | reverse complement strand
GTCCATGAATCCTGCCATCGCAACTGCCCTGACCAACCCCGGCGCGCCGATGAAAGTGCGCGGCGTGCACAAGCGTTTCGGTGCGTTCACTGCGCTGGACAACGTCTCCCTCGATGTCGCCGCCGGCGAACTGGTGTGCCTGCTCGGCCCGTCGGGCTGTGGCAAGACCACGCTGCTGCGCTGCATTGCCGGTCTGGAGCGGCAGGACAGCGGCGAGTTGTACCTGGGCGATCGCGATGTCTCGCACCTTGCCCCGCAAGCGCGGGATTACGGAATTCTGTTCCAGTCCTACGCGCTGTTCCCCAATCTGACCGTCGAAGCGAACATTGCCTACGGCCTCGCCGGCAGCGGGCGCGATGAAGTGCGCCGGCGTGTCGGTCAGATGCTGGAACTGGTGGGCCTCAGCGGCAGTGAGAAAAAGTACCCAGGCCAATTGTCCGGCGGTCAGCAACAGCGAGTAGCGCTCGCTCGCGCATTGGCGCCGGCGCCGTCACTGCTGTTGCTCGACGAACCAATGTCGGCCCTCGACGCGCGGGTGCGCGAGCATCTGTGCACCGAGCTGCGTCAGCTGCAACGCAACCTCGGCATCACTACGCTGATGGTCACGCACAATCAGGACGAGGCGATGTTGATGGCCGATCGCATCGCGGTGATGAACAACGGCCGCGTCGAGCAGTACGCCACGCCGCAGGAAATCTACAACCGCCCGGCCACGCCGTTCGTGGCCGAGTTTGTCGGCCAGGGCAACTGGCTGCCGTTCCAGCGCAGCAGCGACAGTCACGCCCAGGTCGGCGGGATGAATCTGCGGCTGGCCGATGGCAGCGTGCACGGCGCTTCGGGTCGACTGTTCTGCCGCCCGGAGGCGATCAACGTCAATCCGCTGGTGCACGAAGAGAACCTGTTCCCGGCCAAGGTTCGCGAAATCACTTTTCTCGGCAACCGCTGCCGCATGAGCTTCGAACTCGATCAACTGCCGGGCCATGCGCTGCTCGCCGAACTCGCGCCAGAAGCCATGCCGCGCCTCGGCGCCCAGCAGATCATGGTCGCCTTGCCGCCGCGCAGTTTGCAGGTGTTCGCCTGATGAACAGCAACCTCGCGCTGCCGCTACCGCACAAGCAGGTGCGACAGCCCTCGAAAGCCGAGATCGGCGATCGCCTGTTCGTGCTCGGCGGCAAAATCCTCCTGCTGGTGTTGCTCGGTCTCGCGGTGCTGCTGCCGTTGCTGGCGATCTTCTGGCGCGGTTTCAGCAATGACGCCGGGCAGGGCGGTGGCTGGCTCGCGGCGAAGGAGTTGGTGACCAGCGCCAATTTCCACTGGTTGCTCGGCAACAGCCTGAAAGTGTCCCTCAGCGTTGCGGCCATTGTCGTACCGCTGGCCTACCTGTTTGCCTACGCGCTGCAACGCACGCTGATTCCGGGCAAAGGCATCTGGCGCGGGATTTCCCTGCTGCCGCTGATGGCGCCGTCAATGCTGCCGGGAATTGCGCTGGTCTATCTGTTCGGCAACCAGGGCATGCTGCGTGGGCTGCTCTCGGACAATATCTATGGGTTCTGGGGCATTGTGCTGGGCGAGGTGATCTACACCTTTCCCCATGCGCTGATGATTTTGCTCTCGGCATTGTCGCTGGCCGATGCGCGTTTGTTCGATGCCGCATCAAGCATGGGCGCCAGTCCCGCCAAGGCGTTTCGCAGCATTACCTGGCCGGCGACCCGCCAGGCGGTGTTCGCCGCGTTCTGTCTGGTGTTCACCCTGACCATCACCGATTTCGGTGTGCCGGTGGTGGTCGGTGGCGACTATCAAGTGTTGGCGCTGGAAGCCTACAAAGCCGTGGTCGGCCAGCAGCAATTCGGTCGCGGCGCGTTGATCGGCATGGTGCTGTTACTGCCGGCGCTGTTCAGTTTCGGTGTCGATGCGTGGTTGCGTCGCCGCCATGGCGACTCGATGAGCGGACGCGCGCAGGTGTTCAAGCCGCTGCCGTCCAGGCTGCGTGACGGCTGCTATCTGGCGATCGTTTTGCTGATTTGCGCCGCGCTGCTGCTGGTGTTCGGCATGGCGGTGTTTTCGTCGCTGGTGAAGTTCTGGCCGTACAACCTGTCGCTGTCGCTCAACCACTATCAGTTCAACGAGACCGCCGGCGGTGGCTGGCTCGCCTACGCCAACAGTCTGAAAATGGCGCTGGGCACCGCGCTGATTGGCAGCATGCTGATTTTCACTGGTGCCTATCTGATGGAGAAAACCGGCACTCAGCGCGGGCTCAACCTGGCTTTGCGCATGCTCAGCTTCGTGCCGATGGCGGTGCCGGGGCTGGTGCTTGGCCTGGGTTACGTTTTCTTCTTCAACCTCAGCGGCAATCCGCTGCACGTGCTCTACGGGACGATGACGCTGCTGATCGTCTGCACCATTGCGCACTACCTGACCACCGCACAAATGACCGCGACCACCGCGCTGCGCCAGCTCGACGCCGAGTTCGAAGCCGCCGCGCTGTCGCTCAAGGCGCCGCTGTACCGGCATTACCTGCGCGTGACCGTGCCGATCTGCCTGCCGGCGTTGCTGGACATCGTGCGCTACCTGTTCGTCTCGGCGATGACCACGGTTTCCGCCGCGATCTTCCTCTACAGCCCCGACACCATCCTCGCGGCGGTGGCGGTGCTGAACATGGACGACGCCGGCAACGTCGGCGGTGCGGCGGCAATGTCGACCCTGATTCTGTTCACTTCGGCCGGCGTGTCGCTGCTGCTGGCGTGGGCTTCGCGCGGCCTGTTGCGCCGTTCCCAGGCCTGGCGGCAAACCGCGCCCGGTCACTGATTCAACTCACCTACAGGAAAACGCTCATGTTCAAGCCTATGGCCCTGGCCGCTGCTGTGCTCGCGACTTTCAGCCTGAATGCCTTCGCGGCAAAAACCGAGTTGACGGTGTACACCGCCCTCGAAGCCGAACAACTGAAGTCCTACAAGGAGGCCTTTGAAAAGGCCAACCCGGACGTCGAAATCAAATGGGTGCGCGATTCCACCGGGATCATCACCGCCAAACTGCTCGCCGAAAAGGCTCGTCCGCAGGCTGACGCGGTGTGGGGCCTGGCCGCGTCGAGCCTGGCGATCCTCGATCAGCAAGGCATGCTGCAAAGCTATGCACCGAAAGATCTCGGCAAGATCGGCGCGAATTACCGCGACGCCGCCAACCCGCCAGCCTGGGTCGGCATGGACGTCTGGGCCGCGACCATTTGCTTCAACACCGTTGAGGCTGAGAAGCAGGGGCTGAGCAAACCGGTCAGTTGGCAGGACCTGACCAAGCCTGAGTACAAGGGCAAGATCGTCATGCCCAACCCGGCGTCGTCCGGCACCGGTTTCCTCGACGTCAGCGCCTGGCTGCAAACCTTCGGCGAGAAGCAGGGCTGGGCGTATATGGACGGCTTGCACCAGAACATCGGCCAGTACGTTCACTCCGGTTCCAAGCCATGCAAACTGGCAGCGGCGGGGGAGTTTCCGATCGGGATTTCCTTTGAATATCCGGCGGTACAGTTGAAACGCCAGGGCGCGCCGCTGGACATCATCCTGCCGAAGGAAGGTCTGGGCTGGGAGATCGAAGCGACGGCGGTGATCAAAGGCACTCCGCATGAAGAGGCGGCGAAGAAACTCGCTGATTTCTCCGCCAGCGCCGAGGCGATGGATCTGTACAAGGAGAACTTCGCCGTGCTCGCGCAGCCGGGGATTGCCAAGCCGCAAACCGAATTGCCAGCCGACTATGAGCAGCGCCTGATCAAGAACGACTTTGCCTGGGCCTCGAAGAATCGCGACGAGATCCTGGCTGAATGGCGCAAGCGGTATGACGGCAAGTCCGAGAAAGTTGTCGCCAAGTAAGATCTTTATCGACAGACAAGGCCCCTTCGCGAGCAGGCTCGCTCCCACAGTTGCAATGCTGTCCCCTGTGGGAGCGAGCCTGCTCGCGAAAGCGGTTTCTCATTCAGAGCACCTCTACATGACACAACCCAAAGACCTGCTCATCATCGGCGCCGGCATCCTCGGTCTGTCCCACGCCTATGCCGCCGCCAAACGCGGCCTGAAAGTCGCGGTATTCGAACGCACCGCCACGCCCCTTGGCGCTTCGGTGCGCAACTTCGGTCAGGCGCTGGTGACCGGTCAGCCGCCCGGCACCATGCTCGAACTGGCCAAGGCCAGCCGCGAGATCTGGGGCGACTGGGCGCAACTTGCCGGCCTGCAGGTCAAGCGCAACGGCTCATACCTGTTCGCCCGCAGCGAGGCCGAAGAACACCTGCTCGAAGCCTTCTGCGCCGGCCGCGCGGTCGAGCATGGCTACAACGTCGAGCTGCTGCGCGGCGCAGCGTTGCGTGATCTGTATGGCGGCCAGTTCAGCCATCACCGCGCCGCGCTGCACGGTATCGATGATCAGCAGTTGTACTCGCGCGAAGCGATTCCCGCGCTGATCGACTACTTGCGCCGTGACCTCGGCGTCGAGTTTCACTTTTCCACGCTGGTGCGCGACGTCGAGCCGGGGCGTCTGCACAGCACCGCCGGCAGTTTTACCGGCAAGCAGATCATCGTCTGCTCCGGCCACGATTATCAGACCCTGCTGGCCGAGCCGATTGCTGCGCTCAATCCGCAGATCTGTCGTCTGCAAATGCTCCGCGCCAGACCAAGCATCGAGTTGAACCTGCAACACGCCGTGCTCACCGGCCTGAGCTGCGTGCACTACGGCGCTTTCGCCGATCTGCCGGAAGCCGCAGCGGTGCAGGCGCAGATTCTCCGTGAACAACCGCACCTGCACGCCAACGGCATTCACCTGCTGATCAGCCCGACGCCGTATGGTGAGTTGATCATCGGCGATTCGCATCATTACGGCAGCGATGCGTCACCGTTCAATGCCGAACAGGTCGACAACTGGATGCTCGAACTCGCCGAGCAGACCCTGGGCTGCCAGGTGCAAGTGGTCGAACGCTGGCAGGGCGTCTATGGTTCTCGGGGGCCAGGGCCGTTTTCATTCCTGCGCCCGGCACCGGGCCTGAGCGTGGCGCTGATGCACACCGGCGTCGGCATGAGCGTCGGCCCGGCGCTGGCCGAACGCAACATCGCCCAGTTACTGGAGGAGGCATGAATCACGAACAGGTGATCGCCCGGGTGTTCGGCCTGTATGAACGCTTCGGCGCCAGCGATTACATCGGCGAACCGGTGTCGCAGCTCGAGCACATGTCCCAGGCCGCAGAACTGGCCATGGCTGAAGGCTGTGACGATGAAGTGGTGCTGGCGACGTTCTTTCATGACATCGGCCATTTGTGTGCCGAGGGCGCGGAAAACATGGGCGGTTATGGCGTGGTCAGCCATGAACGGCTCGGTGCGGATTATCTGCGTGAGGCAGGTTTCAGCGAACGGCTGGCGCGACTGGTGGAATATCACGT
>NZ_RAZO01000261.1:0-895 GCF_004307535.1 Pseudomonas sp. Sample_9 | reverse complement strand
TGACGGTCAAGTGCTGGATCGAAGCCGGTCTGCCGGCAGGCGTGTTGAACCTGCTGCAAGGCGCGCGGGAAACCGGTATCGCGTTGGCGGCGAACCCGGGTATCGACGGTCTGTTCTTCACCGGTTCGAGCCGCACCGGCAATCACCTGCACCAGCAATTCGCCGGTCGTCCGGACAAGATCCTTGCGCTGGAGATGGGCGGCAACAACCCGCTGGTGGTCGATCAGGTCGCTGATCTGGAGGCGGCGGTGTACACCATCATTCAGTCGGCATTCATCTCTGCCGGCCAGCGCTGCACCTGCGCCCGGCGTCTGCTGGTGCCGCAAGGCGCGTGGGGCGACAGCCTGCTCAAGCGTCTGGTTGAAGTCAGTTCGACCATTGAAGTCGGTGCCTTCGATCAGCAACCGGCACCGTTCATGGGCTCGGTGATTTCCCTCGGCGCGGCCAAAGCCTTGATGGATGCACAGGAACAACTGCTGGCCAACGGCGCGGTGGCGCTGCTGGAAATGACCCAGCCGCAAGCGCAATCGGCCTTGCTGACTCCGGGCATCGTCGATGTGACGGCCGTGGCCGAGCGTCCGGACGAAGAACTGTTCGGGCCGCTGCTCCAAGTGATCCGCTATGCCGATTTCGGCGCCGCGATCACTGAAGCCAACAACACCGCTTATGGACTGGCCGCCGGTTTGCTCTCCGATTCCGAAGCGCGTTACCAGCAGTTCTGGCTGGAAAGCCGCGCCGGCATCGTCAACTGGAACAAACAGCTGACTGGTGCCGCGAGCAGCGCGCCATTCGGCGGCGTCGGCGCCTCGGGCAACCACCGTGCCAGCGCCTATTACGCAGCGGATTACTGCGCATACCCGGTGGCGTCGCTGGAAACCCCGAGCCTGGTGTTGCC
>NZ_RAZO01000438.1:0-5423 GCF_004307535.1 Pseudomonas sp. Sample_9 | reverse complement strand
TTCTGATTTGATCAGCGAGGACATCCTCGCCTACCTGGGCCAGCACGAACGTAAAGAACTGCTGCGCTTTTTGACCTGCGGTAACGTCGATGACGGCAAGAGCACCCTGATCGGGCGCCTGCTGCACGACTCGAAAATGATCTACGAAGATCACCTCGAAGCGATCACCCGCGATTCGAAGAAAGTCGGCACCACCGGTGACGACATCGACCTGGCATTGCTGGTCGACGGTCTGCAGGCCGAGCGTGAGCAGGGCATCACCATTGATGTCGCTTACCGCTATTTCTCCACCGCCAAGCGCAAATTCATCATCGCCGACACCCCTGGCCATGAGCAGTACACCCGCAACATGGCCACCGGTGCGTCCACCTGTGACCTGGCGATCATTCTGGTCGACGCCCGTTACGGCGTGCAGACCCAGACCCGTCGCCACAGCTTCATCGCTTCCCTGCTGGGTATCAAACACATCGTCGTCGCCATCAACAAGATGGACTTGAAGGACTTCGACGAAGGCGTGTTCGAGTCGATCAAGGCCGACTACCTGAAGTTCGCCGAAGGCTTGAAGATGAAGCCGACCAGCATGCACTTCGTGCCGATGTCTGCCCTCAAGGGCGACAACGTGGTGAACAAGTCCGAGCGCTCGCCGTGGTACACCGGCCAGTCGCTGATGGAAATCCTCGAGACTGTGGAAGTGGCGGGCGATCGCAACTTCACCGATCTGCGTTTCCCGGTGCAGTACGTCAACCGTCCGAACCTGAATTTCCGCGGTTTCGCCGGCACTTTGGCCAGCGGCATCGTGCACAAGGGCGACGAAGTCGTGGTGCTGCCGTCGGGCAAGAGCAGCCGGGTGAAGTCCATCGTCACTTTCGAAGGTGAGCTGGAACACGCCGGTCCCGGTCAGGCGGTAACGCTGACCATGGAAGACGAAATCGACATCTCCCGTGGCGACCTGTTGGTGCATGCCGACAACGTGCCGCCGGTCACCGACAGCTTTGAAGCGATGCTGGTGTGGATGGCTGAAGAGCCGATGCTGCCGGGCAAGAAATACGACATCAAACGCGCCACCAGTTACGTGCCGGGCTCGATCGCCAGCATCGTCAACAAGGTCGACGTCAACACTCTGGAAGAAGGCCCGGCGAGCGCGTTGCAGCTCAACGAAATCGGCAAGGTGAAGATCGCGCTCGACGCGCCGATCGCCCTCGACGGTTACGAAAGCAACCGCACCACCGGCGCGTTCATCGTCATCGATCGCCTGACCAACGGCACCGTTGGCGCCGGCATGATCGTCGCGCAGCCTGTAGCGCATGGAACTGCAACCCACCACGGCAAACTGGCGCACGTGGCGACTGAAGAACGTGCCCAGCGCTTCGGCCAGCAACCGGCCACCGTGCTGTTCAGCGGCCTGTCGGGCGCGGGCAAAAGCACCCTGGCATACGCGGTCGAGCGCAAGCTGTTCGACATGGGCCGCGCGGTGTTTGTACTGGATGGCCAGAACCTGCGTCATGACTTGAACAAAGGTCTGCCACAGGATCGCGCCGGGCGTACCGAGAACTGGCGTCGTGCCGCGCACGTGGCGCGTCAGTTCAACGAAGCGGGGCTGCTGACATTGGCCGCGTTCGTTGCGCCGAGTGCCGAAGGTCGCGAGCAGGCCAAGGAACTGATCGGCAAGGATCGCTTGCTGACGGTCTATGTGCAGGCCTCGCCGACCGTGTGCGCCGAGCGTGATCCGCAAGGTCTCTACGCCGCTGGCGGCGACAACATTCCCGGCGAGTCCTTCCCGTACGACGTGCCGCTGAACGCCGACCTGGTGATCGACACGCAGTCGCTGAGCCTGGAAGAAAGCGTCAAGCAAGTGCTGGAGCTGTTGCGTCAGCGTGGCGCGATCTAAGGTAGAAGCAGCGACAAGCTTCTAGCTGCAAGCGGCAAGAAAAAGCCCGCCGGTGAGTGATCATCGGCGGGCTTCTTTTGGCCGGGTGATCGTTCCCACGCTCCGCGTGGGAACGATCAACTGTGGGAGCGAGCCTGCTCGCTCCCACAGGGGTCAGTGTTTGGGTGGAAATTCGCGGTGCATCTGCTCCAGCAACGCATCCTTGTCCAGCCACAGCTGATTGATCCAGCCCTGGAACTGCAAACGGTACTCGCCGTCCTGGTCGTAGTTCTTGCCGATAAAGGCCGGCGGGATTTTGATTTCTTCAAAATGCACCACCACATCACGCACATTGCCGCAGAGCAAGTCCCAGAACCCCGGACGTCCGGCCGGGTAGTGGATGGTCACGTTGACGATCGACTCCAGCTGTTCGCCCATCGCATCGAGCACAAAGGCGATCCCGCCGGCCTTGGGCTTGAGCAGGTACTTGAACGGTGACTGCTGCTGCGCATGCTTGCCTTCGGTGAAGCGTGTGCCTTCGACGAAGTTGAAAATTCCCACCGGGTTATGGCGGAATTTCGCACAGGTCTTGCGCGTGGTTTCCAGGTCCTTGCCTTTCTTCTCCGGGTGTTTTTCCAGGTACGCCTTGGAGTAGCGCTTCATGAACGGAAAGCCCAGCGCCCACCAGGCCAGACCAATCACCGGCACCCAGATCAGCTCCTGCTTGAGGAAAAACTTCAGCGGTTGAATCTTGCGGTTGAGCACGTATTGCAGCACCAGAATATCCACCCAGCTCTGGTGGTTGCTGGTGATCAGGTACGAGTGCTGATAGTCGAGGCCTTGCAGGCCGCTGACGTGCCAGCGGGTGCGCCGTACCAGATTCATCCAGCCCTTGTTATTGCTGATCCACGCTTCATGGGTGTGGCTCATCAGCCAACCGGCGATGCGCTGGGTAAAGGCAAACGGCAGGGCCTTGACCAACGCCACGCAGAACAGAAACGAACACAGCAGAATCGTGTTGAGCGCCAACAGCAGCGAAGCGATCACGCCGCGCAACGGTGCGGGTAGAAAATCCAGCATTTACACATCCATAGGTCGGTTGGCGGCTTGAATCGCGGTGAGCGCGATGGTGTAGACGATGTCATCGACTTGCGCGCCGCGCGGCAGGTCGTTCACCGGTTTGCGCAGGCCTTGCAGCATCGGCCCGAGGCTGACGCAATCGGCGCTGCGCTGTACGGCTTTGTGCGTGGTGTTGCCGGTGTTCAGATCGGGGAACACAAACACCGTGGCGCGCCCGGCGACCTGACTGTTCGGCGCCAGTTGCCGGGCGACGTCGGCGTTGGCGGCGGCGTCGTACTGCAACGGGCCGTCGATCAACAGCGAATTTTGTTGCTCATGGGCGAGCAGAGTCGCCTCGCGGACTTTCTCGACTTCTTCACCGCGCGCCGATTCGCCGCTGGAATAGCTGATCATCGCCACCCGTGGGGTAATGCCGAATGCGGCCGCCGAGTCGGCGCTTTGCAGGGCGATCTCGGCCAGTTCCGCGGCGCTCGGGTGCGGGTTCATCACGCAGTCGCCGTAGACCAGCACTTCTTCAGGGAAGAGCATGAAAAACACCGACGACACCAGCGTGCAGCCCGGTGCGGTCTTGATCAGTTGCAGGGCGGGGCGGATGGTATTGGCGGTGGTGTTGATCACACCCGAAACCAAGCCGTCGACCTCATCCAACGCAAGCATCATGGTGCCGATCACCACGGTGTCTTCCAGTTGTTGCTCGGCCATCGGTGCGTTGAGGCTTTTGCTCTTGCGCAGGGCGACCATCGGCTCGACGTAACGCTCGCGGATCTGGTCCGGGTCAAGGATTTCCAGACCCGGCGGCAGCACGATGCCTTGGGCGCGGGCGACCGCTTCGACGTCTTCGGGTTTGGCCAGCAATACGCAGCGGGCGATCCCGCGTTCCTGACAGATCGCCGCCGCTTGCACGGTGAACGGCTCGCTGCCTTCGGGCAAGACGATGCGCTTGTTCGCCGCTTGCGCGCGCTGGATCAATTGATAACGGAACACTGCCGGCGACAGGCGCATCTCCCGAGGCGTGCCGCAGCGCTGGTGCAGCCAGTTGGCGTCGAGGTGGCTGGCGACGAAATCGGTGATGATCTCCGCGCGCTCGCGGTCATCGATCGGGATTTCCTTGTTCAGGCCATTGAGCAGGTTGGCGGTGTCGTACGAGCCGGTGCTCACCGACAACACCGGCAAACCGGCCTGCAACGCGCCCCGGCACAGGTCCATGATGCGCGGGTCGGGCAGGGTGTCGCTGGTCAGCAACAGGCCGGCCAGCGGCACGCCGTTGATCGCGGCGAGGCTGACGGCGAGGATGATGTCGTCGCGATCACCCGGCGTCACCACCAGCACGCCGGGCTTGAGCAGCTCGACGGTGTTGCGCATGGTTCGTGCGCAAATGATGATTTTGCTCATGCGCCGGGTTTCGTAGTCGCCCGCGTTGAGCACTTGCGCACCCATCAGGTCGGCGACGTCGCGGGTGCGCGGCGCATTGAGTTCCGGCTGAAACGGGATGCAGCCAAGCAAGCGGAAATCACCGCTGCGCAGCAACGGCGAATGTTCCTTCAGACGCGTGGCGAAGGCGTCCATGCTTTCGTCGGTCTTGACCTTGTTGAGGATCACGCCGAGGACTTTCGGATCTTTCGGGCCGCCGAACATTTGTGCCTGCAACTCGACGCGGCCGGACAGCTCGGCGAGCACTTCGTTTTCCGGCGCAGAGACCAGAATGACCTCGGCATCGATGCTCTTGGCCAAGTGCAGGTTGACCCGCGCCGCGTAACTGGCGCTGCGGGTCGGCACCATGCCTTCGACCACCAGCACATCCTTGCCGACGGCCGCTTGCTGATACAGGGCGATGATTTCTTCGAGCAGTTCGTCGAGCTGACCGTCGCCGAGCATGCGTTCAACGTGCGCCAGGCCTAATGGCTGCGGCGGTTTCAGGCCGTGGGTGCGCGCCACCAGTTCGGTGGATCGTTCAGGGCCGGTGTCGCCCGGGTGCGGCTGGGCGATCGGTTTGAAGAAGCCGACCTTGAGGCCGGCGCGTTCAAGCGTGCGTACCAGCCCGAGGCTGATGGAGGTCAGACCCACGCCAAAATCGGTGGGGGCGATAAAAAAAGTTTGCATGGGAATTCTCTATGCAAGGGTGTCAGCCTATGTCTGGCCGACTACCGAAATTCAGTCGCCAAGGTTATCGCTAACCGAGCCTTGTGCACACCAACCGCAGGCAAAGGGTTGACCTGTTTTTTCAATACGTTGCGCCGGATCCAGGACCCAGGCGCGGGTTTGCCACGGCGGCTGGTGGCGCAGGTGCTGGGTGTGGCCACAGGAAAGCTCGACCACCCAATGGCCGTCTTCGTCCTGATGGAAGCCGGTGATGGTCGAAACCCGTTTGTCCGGCTTGTGGTCGCTTTCACGCGATTGCTTCGCTAAACTTGGCCTTTCTATATTCTTATGCAAAAGGTCTCGCCCCATGCTGATCGCCGCCAATAAGGCTGTCTCC
>NZ_RAZO01000107.1:0-5454 GCF_004307535.1 Pseudomonas sp. Sample_9 | reverse complement strand
GGGCTTTGACACCGCCGCCACTCTGCGGCACAGTGCGCGCCCTCTAACAAGACCCTCTGTACACCTCCGCCGGCCAACCCCGGGCGGACTCATCCTGTCTGGCGGTGTGTTTTCACCCGCAGTGTTTTTTGAGGTAGTGAAATGAATGCAGTCATAGCAGCCGTCGGCGTCATGCTGATCCTCAGCCTGTCGCGCGTGCATGTGGTGATCGCGCTGATCGTCGGGGCGCTGGTCGGTGGCCTGACCGGCGGTCTGGGCATCGACGCAACACTCAAGGCGTTCAACAGCGGCTTGGGCGGCGGCGCGACCGTGGCGTTGTCCTACGCTTTGCTCGGCGCGTTCGCCGTGGCGATTGCCAAGTCCGGCCTGGCCCATGCGCTGGCCGACAAGGCCCTGGCCATGGTGGATCGGCAGCATGCAACCGGCGGCGGTAACGTCAAATGGCTGCTGATCGGGCTGCTGTGGGTGGTGGCGATTGCCTCGCAGAACATCCTGCCGATCCACATCGCCTTCATTCCGCTGCTGGTGCCGCCACTTCTATATGTACTGACCAAGCTGCAACTCGATCGCCGTTTGATCGCCTGTGTCATGACCTTCGGCCTGATCACCCCTTACATGTTCCTGCCGGTGGGCTTCGGCAACATTTTCCTCAACGAAATCCTGCTGGCCAACGTCGCCCGCAGCGGCGTCGACATCAGCGGCATCAATGTCACCCACGCCATGGGTATCCCGGCACTGGGCATGGTTTTCGGCCTGGCGATGGCATTCATCAGCTATCGCAAGAAGCGCGTGTATGACCTGGCGAAGATCGAACAGGTCGAGCAGACGGCGGTGCACTACAACCCGCTGAGCCTGATGATCGCCGGTGTGGCCATTGCTTCGGCATTCGTGGTGCAGTTGCTGCTGGACTCGATGATTATCGGCGCTCTGGTCGGGTTCCTGATTTTCTCGGTGTCGGGCATCGTCAAATGGCGCGAGACCGATGATCTGTTTACCGAAGGCATGAAAATGATGGCGATGATCGGCTTCATCATGATCGCCGCCTCAGGCTTTGCCGAGGTGATGAAGGCCACCGGGCAGGTGCAGACGCTGGTCGAATCATCGGCGGCCTGGATCAATCACAGCAAAGGCGTCGGGGCTTTGTTGATGCTGCTGGTGGGCTTGCTGGTAACCATGGGCATCGGCTCGTCGTTCTCCACCGTGCCGATTCTGGCGGCTATTTTCGTGCCGTTGTGCGTGCAACTGGGCTTCAGCCCGATCGCCATTGTCTGCATCGTCGGCACTGCCGGTGCGCTGGGCGATGCCGGTTCACCTGCCTCGGACTCGACCCTCGGTCCGACCTCGGGTCTGAACATCGACGGCCAGCATCACCACATCT
Source organism: Pseudomonas sp. Sample_9 (assembly GCF_004307535.1). Classification (NCBI taxonomy): domain Bacteria; kingdom Pseudomonadati; phylum Pseudomonadota; class Gammaproteobacteria; order Pseudomonadales; family Pseudomonadaceae; genus Pseudomonas; species Pseudomonas sp. Sample_9. Next base: position 4,076 of record NZ_RAZO01000107.1, on the reverse strand, counting down.
GGGACACCGTCGTACCGACCTTCCTGCACTACAACCTGCCGCTGCTGGTGTTTGGCTGGGTCGCGGCGATGGTTCTCTAAAAAATCCACAATTGCCCAATGTGGGAGCGAGCCTGCTCGCGAAGGCGTCGTGTCAGTCGACACACAGGTTGCTGAGCCAACGCTTTCGCGAGCAGGCTCGCTCCCACAGGGGGGCGGCGATGTTTCAAGACTCAACTTTTGCCCCGGCGTGCCGTTAAAGCCTTTAACCACGCCAACAAAATCAAAAGAGTGAGTCCCCCGATGCGCCTGAGTCTCAAGGCTAAAGTCCTGTCCCTTGCCGTTCTGCCGGTGCTGCTCTTTGCGCTGGTCATCAGCGTGACCACGCTGTTCATCCTCCAGGAACAGGCGCGCAAGGAGGTCGAACAGACCCGCGAGCGGCTGCTCAGCGACGCCAAGGCCACCCTGCAAAGTTACGTCGCCGTGGCCATGACCACGATCAAACCGCTGTATGACGCCGCCGCACCGGGCGACGACGCGGCGCGGGCGCAGGCGATCAAATTGCTTTCGGGCATCCGCTACGGCAAGGACGGCTACTTCTTCGGCTACGACTCCGAGACCGTGCGCCTGTTCAAGGCCAACGACCCCGACGGCGTGGGCAAAAGCTTCAAGGACAACCGCGATCCGAACGGCGTCTACGTCAACCTCGGCCTGGTCAAGGTGGCCAAGGACGGCACTCACTATCTGCAATACAGCTCGCCGCTGCCGGGCAACGCCAAGGTGCTGGTGCCGAAACTCGGCTACACCGAATACCTGCCGAAGTGGGACATGGCGGTCGGTACCTCGGTCAACCTCGACGGCATCGAAGCGCAAGTGGCGCAGGTCGAGGCGCAAGTGCAGGAGCGCGTGCATGGCGTGGTGCTGAGCATTGTCGGCGTTGCGGTGCTGGTGCTGTTGGTGATCGCGGCGGCGGGGATGCTGCTGGCCAACACCATTCTGCGTCCGCTGACCCTGATGAAAGCCAACCTCGACGACATCGCGGCGGGCGAGGGCGACCTGACCCGGCGCCTGAACATCACCAGCCAGGACGAACTCGGCGAACTGGCCGGCTCGTTTAACCGTTTCGTCGACAAGATCCACGGCCTGGTGCGGCAGATCACCGAGATGACCACGCAACTCACCGGGCTGGTCACCCAGGTCTCGGAACAGGCGCAGCGTTCCGATCAGGCCATGGAGCGTCAGCGCCACGAAACCGATCAGGTCGCCACGGCGATCAACCAAATGTCCGCCGCCGCTCAGGAAGTGGCGAAGAGCGCGCAAAACGCCGCCGTCGCCGCTCAGCAGACCGACGAAGAAGGCCAGAGCGCCAAGCGCGTGGTCGCAGGCAGCATCAAGCAGATTCATGCGCTGGTCGACGATATCCGCAACAGCGGCGTGTCGCTGGACAGCTTGCAGCAGGACGTCAGTTCGATTGTCGGCGTGCTTGGGGTGATTCGTTCGATTGCCGAGCAGACCAACCTGCTGGCGCTTAACGCCGCGATCGAAGCGGCGCGCGCCGGTGAGGCCGGTCGTGGCTTTGCGGTGGTTGCGGACGAAGTACGCGCACTGGCCAGCCGCACGCAGATCAGCACCCAGGAAATCCAGGGCATGATCGACCGCTTGCAGGCCGGCACGCAGCAGGCGGTCGAAGCGATGCGCCGTTCCAGCGAGGCCGGCGACGGTACTTCGCAGCAAGCCAATCAGGCCGGTGCATCGCTGGATGCCATGGCGCAGTTGATCGCCACGATCAACTCGATGAACGCGCAAATCGCCAGCGCAGCGGAAGAGCAGACGGCCGTGGCCGAAGAGATCAACCGCAGCGTGCATCAGATTGCCGTGGCGGTGGACAGCGTCGCCGATGAAACGCAACTGGGCGCGCAAACGTCGCGCAGTCTGGCGGAGCTGGGCCAGCGGTTGGGCAAGCTGGTCGGGCAGTTCCGTATCTGATGGCCTGAAAAGCCCCTCACCCTAGCCCTCTCCCAGAGGGAGAGGGAACCGATTGGGGAATATTGCGGGATTACGCCGACCTGAAAGTCCTGCTTTGAATCCATAATCGACGCGGTTTTTCAGGTCGATGCAGTGGGTGGGACACCTCGGTCGGTTCCCTCTCCCTCAGGGAGAGGGCTAGGGTGAGGGGCTCTAGATCTTCAGGCTCTGTCCCAATAAGGAATCTCGCCAAAGCACTCGACAAAAAAATCAATCACCGTCCTCACCTTCACCGACAGCCGTCGGCTCCCCGGCCACAGCACCGCGATCTGCTGCGGTTCCAGGCTGTTCGACACCTGATATTCCCCCAGCACCGGCACCAGTGTGCCCTCGCGCACCGCTTCGCCAATCAGCCACGACGGAAACATCACCAGCCCGAGGCCTTGCTGGGCGGCCTGGGTCAGGGTGTCGGCGTGGTTGCCGGTGATCGGGCCTTTGACGGTGTACGGCGTCCAGTCCTCGCCATCACGGCGGAAAAACCAGCGCTGCTGACCGGCCGCGCCTTTGTAGGCCAGGCACTGATGTTGCGCGAGTTGGTCGGGATGCTGCGGCGTGCCGTGGCGTTTGAGATAGGCCGGGCTGGCCGCGACCTGAAAGCGGTGCGGCGCCAGAATGCGTGCCTGCATGCTCGAGTCATGCAGCGCGCCGATGCGAAACAGCAGGTCGGCGCCTTCCTGTAGCGGGTCGACGTAATGGTCGGTTTGCTGGATATCCAGTTGCAGCTTCGGATAGCGCGCGCAGAGCTGGCCCAGCCAGGGCGTCAGATGGCGCTGGCCGAACACCACCGGGGCGTTGATGCGCACCAGTCCGGTGGGTTCGCTTTGCTGTTCCTGCAACGCCTGTTCGGCTTCTTCCAATTGCACCAGCAGCAACCGCGCATGGTGACCGAGCGTGCGCCCGGCTTCGGTCGGGGTGACGGCGCGAGTGTGGCGGTAGAGCAATTGCTGGTTCAGCGCCTGCTCCATCAATTGGATCTGCCGTGAAATGGAGGAGGGCGCGACCCCTTCGCGGCGAGCGACTTCGGAAAAACTGCCGTGGTCGAGGACCGCCACAAACAGCCTTAACGCTTTGAATCCGAGTTCGTTGAGCCCGTGCATGCCATGTCTCGCTGTGCGTGTTGCGCAAAAGTGTTGTCCGGATGCTCCCATTTATCGCACAGCGGCGCCAGCCGATAATCCGCGCCATTGTTTTTGAGCGTGGAAGGTTATGTATGCAGACGTTGGATGAAGGGGTGGTCGCGGCGCCGGCGAAAAGATCGGTGTTGCGTCTGTTGTTGCTGCCGCTGGTGATTCTTGCCGGCATGGGCCTGTCGGTCGAGGCTGGTTTGCTCGGGCCGCTGGGTGAGCAGGTCGGGCATTTGTGGGCGACGTTGAGCATCTTCGGGGTGGGTTCGGCGATCCTGTTTTTGCTCCTGCTGTTTGCCGGTCCGCAAAAAGGTCCGGCGCTGACCGAACTGCCGCGCTGGCAGTTGATCGGCGGTTTTCTCGGGCCGATCTACGTGGTGGTGCTGACGCTGGCGACGCCGCATATCGGCATTGCCATGACGATGATTGCGATTTTGTCCGGTCAGGTCGGCAAGAGTGTGCTGATCGACCATTTCGGCTGGTTCGGTGCGACGCGCAAGAAGGTCAACGGTGAGCGCTGGCTGGCGTTGGGCTTGATTGTGGTGGCTTTGGTTCTGATTGCGCGGGGGTGAGTGATGGGTCTGGTGATTTTGTTGGCGGTGGTGGTGTTGGCCGGTGCGGTGTTGAGTGTGCAGGCCGCGATCAACGGGCGTCTGGGTGAAACGGTCGGTGTGCTGCGCTCCAGTCTGCTGACCTTTGCGGTGGGCGCGGTGGTGACCGGGTTGTTGATTCTGTTTTTCGAGCCGGCGCAGGCGGTGAGTCTGCTTCAGGTGCCGAAGTGGCAATTGACCGGGGCGCTGTTTGGCGTGGTGTACATGATGGTGATGGTTGGCGCGGTGCCGGTGGTCGGGACGGCTGTGGCGACGGTGGCGGTGATTGTCGGGCAGTTGGGGATGGGGATGTTGATCGACAATTTTGGCTGGTTGGGGAATCCGGCGATCGGCTTGTC
>NZ_RAZO01000199.1:0-5474 GCF_004307535.1 Pseudomonas sp. Sample_9 | reverse complement strand
CAGTCACGCTCCCAGGCTACATATCCTTGCGCCTTTGCCTACAGCTACGCCAGAATCCGCCGGCTTGTGCGCCTTGGAGGCGGGTTCTATTGTGGTGCGGTCGCTGACGAATCAGTGATCGGATTTGACCGTCCGCCCAATATCAAGGCGCGCCAGCGTTCTGCACCTGTTCAGGCATTGTCTGAAATTCTGTTGCGGTGGCTGTGCGTGGGACACCTTCGGGTGTGCCGGATTCCTTGATGTCCGGTCGGTCAACCCGCGTACAGCTGCCACCCTCTTTGTTTGACCGCGAACGGTGGCGGCTCCAGTCATCAAGGAGCTTCACCATGATCAAACCAACACCCAATCCACCCGTTACCGATCCCACGTCTCCCTACGAATCCCTCGATTCCAACAAGCTCCACGAAGCCGCTGATCGCGCGCTCGATCATTACCTGTCTCCAAACAATCTCCTGCCTCCGCCGCGTAAGGCGCGTGGGATGTATGCGGTGACGGCGGATACCAAGAATGAAGAACTGCTGGCGGATGCGAGTGAAACGCTTGCTTCGGCGAAGACGATTGCTCAGGACATTTCCAGTTTGCTGCCGGCACAGCAGCGGCGGGCGTTGTTGGGGGTTGCTCAACTGATCATGTTGGGGGAGCTGGCGGTGAATCGGGTGATGGATAATTTGGAGGTGGCGGGGTGATGTGATGTGCGGGGCGCCAGCGGGTAGATTTAGCGTTAGTGCTGGCGCCTTCGCGAGCAGGCTCGCTCCCACAGTTACTGTGTCGCTTTTGAATAAAACAGTCCCTTTTAAATGCCCGACTCAGCCTTAACAATTTCGGCCGAGAGCGTCCGCCGTTAGCGGCTGCGAGGTCCAATCAACACAGCCAAACCAGAAGGTAACGCCGTCGATGGCCATTCGCTGCCATACAACCATCTCCCTCCACCAGCTATCCTGCGCACCCAGCGAATGAAAGGAATCAGCTGTTTGGGCACAGCGTTTTAGGCTTTGTCCTACAGCCAGCACTTGGCCGTTTCGATAGCGTCAGGCTGTTGAACTCTCAAGTCGAGATTCCCCAAATGGACAAGGATGAGTCATGAGTGAATATGGAAATGTGCCAAGGCCTGCACTGCCTAACCCACCAAGAAAAAAGATTTACCGTGGCGTTGAACCGGTCGATCTGCACGCCAAGTACTGGGCGGAATACCCGGAGGCTCCAGCGGAAAAACCGGCTGCTGTTAAGGCGATAGCGTAGCCAGGATTTTATATCGTCCAACAAGTCATGCCGCGCTCCGCGTTAGAGGCGGCGTTGTTTGATAAGCCGGATATTGCAACGCTTGAGAAATTCACGCGTCTCAACCCCCACGTTACCGGCTACGCCAAGCCCGGTCAGCTCATTGTGCTGAGCGATCCGAACAATCCGCAGTGCACTCGTGAAGAAGCATTGCTCATGGAAGCCGCCCAGAAAGTGGACGCGGCACTCAAACCCATGAGCGACGAAGAAGCCAGCTTCATGGTTCAGTATCGGAGCCAGATAGAATCCGTCCTTTCGCAAGGCTCAACCTCAATCGGCGTTGGTGAGTCTATCTTTGCCAAGAACCTGGAAGACGTGAAGACCTCGCTGACGGAAATCGAAGCTCTGCATCAGAAAAGTTTTCAGCGTGATGGTCACTTGCGTAGCTCAGAGTTTTTCGCTGAGCGTGCGCGACTGTTTGCGAAGCTCGATAGACAGCTCAACGGCTTAACCCGAAAAGGCATCGGCTTCCCTGATCATCCAAGTCTGAAGTCAGCCCTCGGCATATCGAGCAAAAGCCTGGTTCATCACTGGAGTCTGGCTGGCGCGCCGGGACAGATTCCCGGTTACGCCACGCACGCGGAGGGTGTCGCCAGAGCAGCCAAGGTCGTAAAGTACGGCGGTTGGGTCGGCACAGCAGTGGGCGGCGGGGCGTCTTACATGAAGGTTCAGCAGGTCTGTGCGGCTGGCGACGTAGATGCATGCGAGAAGATCAAATATACCGAGGGCGGTAGTTTCATCGGGGGAGTAGCCGGCGGCGCTGCTGCCGGTGCGTTTTTGACCGGCTCCACGGCTGGAATTATCTGTGTCGGCTTGGGTGTACCTACAGGCGGCATGGCAACTTTGGCATGCGGCGTTATTGTTGTCGCAGCAGGTTCATATGCTGGTGGCGCCCTCGGAGGCGCTACCAGCGAATGGGCTGGTGAGAAGATCTATGAGGCAGTGAAGTGAGTATGACGTTCGTTGATAAGGTACTTCTGTCCATTGCTGTCGCTGATATAGCAGGGCTTATTCTTTGGATAGGCATTTGTTTGCACTTGGCTTATACAAAGGTGGATTTGATGTTGGAGCATCTGAAAAATTGCTCAGCCATTATGTCTCGCGCTCCCCTTAGGCATGGTGGGCCTTGGGGGAAGCTTTTGCTGATCGGTGGCATTTCAGGGATTGTGACCTTCCCTGGGTTTTATTTGAAAAGGGGCGAGCTGAGTTCTGAAGATTTAGCCCGTTTTCCAGCTCCACTGAAACGAAAGCTCGCCGTGCTGCAATGGAGCGTGATTGGTCTGTTATTGGTCATGATCTGCTTTGGTATAGCTGTGAAGTCAGGTTTTGTTTAGCCCTGTTGTAATTTGCAGTCCCCAACGCTGGCATGGTTGCCCTTGATAAACACCGATGTTTAAAAAGACATCTCCAGTCACGCTCCCAGGCTACATATCCTTGCGCTTTTGCCTACAGCTACGCCAGAATCCGCCGGCTTGTGCGCCTAGGGGGCGGGTTCTATTGTGGTGCGGTCGCTGACGAATCAGCGGTCGGGTTTCGCAGCTCGGATCAATCAAGGCGCACAGCGCTCCAGTTCGTTGTCATTTTTGGCAGTGATGCTTTATGGCGGCTGTGCGCGGGATACCTTCGGGTATGCCGGGTTCCTTGATTCCCGGTCTGCGAACCTGCGTACAGCTGCCACCTCTCTTCGTTTCGCAGCGAAACGTGGCGGCTCCAATAATCAAGGAGCTTCACCATGATCAAACAAACACCCAACCCGCCCGAAACCGATCCCACGTCTCCCTACGAATCCCTCGATTCCAACAAACTCCACGAAGCCGCTGACCGTGCGCTCGATCATTACCTGTCGCCAAACAATCTCCTGCCTCCGCCGCGTAAGGCGCGTGGGATGTATGCGGTGACGGCGGATACCAAGAATGAAGAACTGCTGGCTGATGCGAGTGAAACGCTTGCTTCGGCGAAGACGATTGCTCAGGACATTTCCAGTCTGTTGCCGGCGCCGCAGCGGCGGGCATTGTTGGGGGTTGCTCAACTGATCATGCTGGGGGAGCTGGCGGTGAATCGGGTGATGGATAATTTGGAGGTGGCGGGGTGAGGTAGATGTCCGGGGGCGCCAGAAAGGCGATTTGTTGTTAGAGCTGGCGCCTTCGCGAGCCTATCGCTTGGCCTCGTTACTTATCCCATCCGAGCTCTGCGTAGGACATTTGATCATGCTCGCGAAAGTCTGTCCGGTATTCACCCGACTCCATGAAGGAATAGTATTTGGTCATCGCCTCGAAGCAACTGTCCGCTTCGATTGTCCAGATCAGCTGGGAGTTTGCTGAAAGTAGATTGCGCGCGTCATCACCATGAATTCTGGCCAGGCAGAAAGTCTGGCAACCATGAGGTTCCAACCAAAGTTCATGTTTCATACTCATAGCTCGTTTCCCCTGCCTTTATGGCGGACGCGCGGGCACCGATCTCAAGGTCGATGCAGCCCTTTCGCATCCCGCCAGTACAAGGTTTGTTCGAATTGAAAGCTAATTAGAAAGAAGGCGGGACACGACTGCGATATTGATTCAGCGATTTTATCCACATCCTCCATAGGTGAGTGTCCCTCAGGGTCAGCCCCTTTTATTCTGATGGTGCAACGCAAAGCGACAGGAAACCCGATACCCTTTTTATTCTCAGCATAGATCGTAGAGTCATCTGTTAAGTCGCCGCTCACCCTAAGTCCCGAGGGAAATATGGCGAACAAGCGATCACCCGCTACATCTATTTCAAGAGCTCCTGCATTCTCAAGGGCGCTTTTCAGCGCTGAAATTGTGAGCGCGCTATCGGCTTCCAAGTGCAGATCAAGACTCATGAATCCCTTTTCTCCCTGAACAGTTACATCAGACTTTGATGCAATTTTGCGAGTGTATATGGTCAATGGCTTGAAGGTCTGCTTCTGGCTCAGTAACTGCCGGGGAGAAGGGCGGCTGCTATCAGGCGGGGTGGCCGGCGTGGGTAGTCGACTGACCTACGCCAGTGCAGCTTCGTCGGCCACAGCCATCGATTCCCTGCGCTTCGCAATTAGCTCAAGCCTTTCCGAATCCGAAAGACGTTTTCCTGGTGTAGGCAAGGCGGAAGCTGTGGCCTCGCACCAACGTGAATACAGAACGCTGGTACTGGCGAAATCTGTTAGTTGCGCCTTGCGCGCCAATGCCTGCTTGATCTGTTTAGCGATGATGGGATTGACTTTGGAGTAAGCAAACTGCGAAGACGGGTGATTAGCCACTGCCACAGGTATACCGCCCGCTAGCGCAGTAACTCGACGTCCGTTTCGTTTGCTGAAGCAGACGATCAACTCTGGTGCCAGCACCTCCAGGACTTCAGTAAACGATTGCTCACCTTTCTCCCAAGCTGCGGCCGATGGCGCTTTGCGGGGGCCGGGCAAAAACTCTTGGATGAAATTGTAGTAGGCAATGCTATGCCAAAATTCGCTCCTATCTGCTTTGGAAAAGTGCTTCCTGGCATTTAGGATCGAAGCCATTATTTTGGTGAAATGTGCATGTTGCCGAAGCTTAGCTGTCGCTTGAGGGTGTTTCTGACCCAAGGCCAGGGCCTTCAATACCTCGGGTGTGGCTGTCGGGCGTTCATGTTCTTTGGCGCCATAGTGAGATTCGCAGACCACGAGAATGCGTAGACCGTTGATGCCGCGCTCGTAATGGGCGCCGACCCATGGTGCAAAACGGACTGTAGATTTGCTCATTGCCATCCTTAGTTTGTTTGCTTAGGCCAACACTTTTGGCTCAACCGTAATCACATCATTATTTTTGAATACTAGCGACGGGATTTTGAAGCCGGATTCGATACCGTCATGAACGCTGGAATTTGTGGAACCTGGCTGGCGAGGCTGGCTGTGGCACATGTGAGCATTTCGGTGCCTGATACTCCGCCTTCGCGAGCAGGCTCGCTCCCTCAGGGGGATTTGTGTTTGTTGCGGGAGGGAAGATCAAAAGATCGCAGCCTTCGGCAGCTCCTACGGTGGGCGGGTCAGTAAGGTTTCCAACCTGGCCAACGGCGGCGCATCCTGGTTTCGGTCGAATACCTGAATGCCAACCTTGAGCAACCGTCCATTCTCTGCGCCGGCGATCACCTGTTCGCAGCGCAACATAAGCCGTCCTTGATCACATTCAACAGCCTTCATCCCATTCGGCAATCGCCCCTCCAACCGC
>NZ_RAZO01000211.1:0-5480 GCF_004307535.1 Pseudomonas sp. Sample_9 | reverse complement strand
AGGTCGATGCATGGCGCCAGACAACTCGGTCGGCTCCCTCTCCTGGGGGAGAGGGCTGGGGTGAGGGGAATTGCGGATCAGGCAGTTAGCCTCGGGCCAACTCCAACAACCGTCCGCGCCACGCAGCCTTCGCCGGCAGCGCCAGAAAGAACTCGTTCAACAGTGATTCTCGCGGCGGATAACTGAACGCCTCGCCGCTCAGATCCAGCACCTCGCCCCCCGCACCTTCCAGCACGCCCTGAGCTGCCGCCGTGTCCCACTGCGAAGTCGGCGCCAGTCGCGGATAGCAGTCGGCAGCACCTTCGGCCAACAGACAGAACTTCAAGGAACTGCCAATATTGGCCAGTTGCAACTCACCAAGACTGGCGCTCAACCCGGCCAGCAAACGCTCTTGCTCGGGACTTGAATGGCGACGGCTGGCCACCACAGTAAACGCCTCGCCCGGTGCAGGCACATCACGCACCTGAATCGCCGTCGGCGTACCACCTTCGTCGCCACGCCAGGCTCCAAATCCGGCACCGCCGACGTAAAAACGACCGTTGGTCGGCATCGTCACCACACCAAATACCACCCGACCATTTTCGATCAGCGCGATGTTGACGGTGAATTCCTCGCTACCGCTGATGAACTCCTTGGTACCGTCCAGCGGATCAACCAGCCACCAGCGCTGCCAACCGGCGCGCACGCTCTGCGGGATATCGGCGTCCTCTTCGGACAGCACTGGAATGCTCGGATCAAGGGCCGTCAGCCCCGCAACGATAAGGTGATGCGCAGCCAGGTCGGCGGCTGTCACCGGCGAATCATCGGACTTGGCCGTGACTTCAACGCCTGCACGCCAGAACGGCAAAATCGCCTCGCCAGCCTGCAATGCCAGCTCAACCACTGGCGCCATCAGCGGATGGGGAAAACTCATCGACGTCTCACTCATAGCTGAACACCCCGCGCTGGCTCAGCAGATCACGGGTCAAATATAGTGCCGCCAATGCGCGGCCTTCGGTGAATTGCGGATTGAGCGCCAGCGCCGACAGTTCGCGCAGGTTGACCTTGTCGACCCGCATCGGCTCCGGCTCATCGCCTTCCAGCCGTTCTTCGTAGAGATCGGTGGCCAGTACCACTTGGATCTTCTGGCTCATGTAACCGGGCGACAGCGACAGCTCGGTCAGATGTTCCAGTTGACGCGCGCCATAACCGGCCTCTTCCTTGAGTTCCCGCTCGGCCGCCGCCAGCACGTCCTCGCCCGGCTCGATCAGGCCTTTGGGCAGAGACAGTTCGTATTCGTCGGTGCCACCGCAGTATTCCTCGATCAACACCGCGTGTTCGGCATCAAGCATCGCGACGATCATCACCGCGCCGTAGCCAGCGCCTTTGCCAACCAGACGCTCGTAAGTGCGCTCCACGCCATTGGAAAATCGCAGCTTGAGTTCTTCGACGCGAAACAGGCGACTGGTGGCGACGATCTCGCGGGCGAGTACGGTGGGTTTCTGGCGCATGCAAAGCTCCTTGGCGTGAACGCGCTACTATAACGCGGCTTTCCCGATTGTTTGCGTCGGATATCTTTTCACCGTTCGAGACGTTGCCATGCCTTCTTTACCGTGGTCCGACATCGATACCGTTCTGCTCGACATGGACGGCACGCTGCTGGATCTGCACTTCGACAACCATTTCTGGCTCGAGCACCTGCCCCAGCGCTACGCCGAACTGCACGGCATCAGCCGGGCCATGGCCGAGCTGGAATTGCAGCCATTGTTCGAGCGCCATGCCGGCCAGTTGCAGTGGTACTGCCTGGATTTCTGGAGCGCGGAACTGAAATTGTCGGTGCGTGAACTGAAACAGGAAACCGCCCACTTGATCGCCCTGCGCGCGGATGCCGATACCTTTCTCGACGCAATCAAACGCGCCGGCAAACGGGTGATCATGATCACCAACGCGCACCGCGATTCGCTGTCGTTGAAACTGGAACGGATCGAACTGGCACCATACTTCGAGCGGCTGATCAGCTCGCACGACTATGGTTATCCCAAGGAGAACCCGCAGTTCTGGGATGCCTTGCAGGCGGACATCGGTTTTGATCCGGGGCGCAGCCTGTTTATCGACGACACCTTGCCGATCCTGCGCAGTGCACGGGATTTTGGCGTGGCGCATCTGCTCGCGGTTAAGGAACCGGACAGCCGCAAAGGGCCGAAGGACACGGCAGAATTTGCCGCAGTCGAAGACTACCGCGATCTCATTGCCGGACTCTGATCCCTGCAGGAGCTGCCGAAGGCTGCGATCTTTTGATTTGCGTTTTTTTAAGTCAAAGTCAAAAGATCGCAGCCTGCGGCAGCTCCTACATGGGCAGCGCGTTATTTTGGAATGCGCAGCTTTTGCCCCGGATAAATCTTGTTCACATCCTTGAGCATCGGTTTGTTGGCTTCGAAAATCTTCTCGTACTGGTTGGCATTGCCATAGACACGCAGGGAAATCGCACTGAGCGTGTCACCTGCTTTGACCTCGACAAACTCTGCCGCAACCACCACCGGCCCGGTCACGGTGATCTGATCATCCACACTGCCCACGCCAGCAATGTTGCCCACCGCGAGCACAATCTTTTCCTTCTCTTCCTGACTCGCCACCTCACCGGTGATTGTCACTTTGTCCCCATCCACGGTCGCCTGCACATTGGGATTGCCCAGTCCGACCTTGCTGATATGTTCCTTCAACTGCTCGCTGGCATTGGCGTTTCCGGGAGTCAACAGATCAAGCAGTTTCTCACCGGCTTCTTTGACAAAACTCAAAAGGCTCATCGCATTCACTCCATGTAATAAAGGGTCAGTCGTCCAAGCCTAGACCACCCCAGCCAAACCCGGTTCCAGTCCGACCAATGACGCTGCCGCGCCGCAGGCGGTAGAATCGCCACACCCCGCCAACCGCCCGGAGCGAAGATGGACATCAAGCAGCTGAAATTCCTCATCGCCCTCGACGAAACCCGCCATTTCGGCCAGGCCGCCGCGCGCTGCCACATCACCCAGCCGACCCTGTCGATGCGCTTGCGCAGCCTCGAAGAAGAACTCGACCTGCCATTGGTCAATCGCGGCCAGCGCTTTGAAGGCTTCACCGCACCGGGCGAACGCGTGCTGGCGTGGGCGCGTACGGTGCTGGCGGCTTACGACGGCTTGCAGGCGGAAGCGGCGGCCTGTCGCGGCAACCTGATCGGTACGCTGCGCCTGGGCGTGGTGCCGCTGTCGAGCTTCGATCCCTTGCCGCTGATGCAACGTCTGCATGCGGCGCACCCGGACCTGCGCTTCGAACTGTCGTCGCTGAGCTCCGAGCAGGTGCTCGAACACTTGGCGAACAACCGCATCGACATTGGCGTGTCGTATCTGGAGCGCCTGGACAGCGAGCGCTTCGATTCGCTGGCCTTTAACGAGACGCGCATGGGCCTGCTCTATGACGAGCGCTCGTTCAGTTTCGGCGAAGCACCCCTGAGCTGGGAATCGCTGATCGAATTGCCGCTGTGCATGCTCACCAGCGGCATGCACTTTCGCCAGTCCATCGACCACAACTTCCACAGCCGCGGCCTGACCCCGCAACCGCTGCTGCAAACCGACGCCGTGCATCAACTGCTGCAAGCAGTCCACGGCGGCTTTTGCTGCGCAATCATGCCCCTGGACGGCGGCGCGGAAACCCTCGCCGATCACCTGCGCCTGCAACCGATCGAGAACGCCCACACCCTCGCGCCGCTGGGGCTGATCATGCGCCGTGGCGCGCCGCGTTCAGCGCTGGCGGAAGCCTGTTTCGCGCTTTATCAGAAATCGCCAAAAGACGCTTGATCGACGGCATCTATCGGTAGATCGGTAATAGCGATTAGACGCGACAACTTGCCGCGCCTAGTCTTGACCTAGATCAAACCGTCGGTGATGCCATGAACGCCAAGCGCCCAGCCTGCGCGGCGCCAGCAATTGAAACGCCCGCGCCTGCCGCCAGCCAGACCTACAGCTACAGCGATTTACCCCTTGAGGCATCGGCCAGCACCGCGCTGGCCGAGGAAGTCGCGTTGGCGATCGCCTACAACGGCATCAGTCAGGCAGTGATGCTGGTTACACCGACCGATCTTGAAGATTTCATCGTCGGTTTCAGCCTCGGCAGCGGCATCATCGAAGACGCCAGCGATATCTACGATCTGCAACTGACAGGCTCAGGCTCGGCGCAATACGCGCAGGTGACCATCGCTAACCGTGCGTTCTGGAACCTCAAGCAACAGCGTCGGCAGTTGGCCGGCACCAGCGGTTGCGGATTGTGCGGCGTCGAAGCCGTCGAACAGGCGCTGCCCGATCTCAAGGTATTGCCGGGCGCAGCCTTGCCACCGATCGAATGGCTCGACGGTTTGCGCCAGCGCATCGGCGCGTACCAGCCGCTCGGTCAGCACTGCGGCGCGGTGCATGCGGCGGTGTTCATGAATGCCAGCGGTGAATTGCTGCTCGGCCGCGAAGACATCGGCCGCCATAACGCCCTCGACAAGCTGATCGGCGGGTTGATCCGCCAGAAGATTTCCACCGAAGGCGGCCTGGCGATTGTCACCAGCCGTTGCAGCCTCGAATTGATCCAGAAAGTCTTGCGTGCCGGCATCCAGACCCTGGTCAGCCTGTCGGCACCCACCGGCCTCGCCGTGCAATGGGCCCGGCGCCACAACCTCAATCTCATCCACCTGCCGCAGAAAAGTGCGCCGCGGGTGTACAGCCCCGCGATGGAGAATCAAGCGTGAGCCAACATCATCAAGCCGACCAGAAACCTGTCCCGCGCTACAAGCCTTACAAAGGTGCCGCTGGCGGCTGGGGCGCCCTGATCAGTGTGGCCCAGGCGTGGCTGACCAGCGACAACGCCCTGAAAAACCTGCGCATGATGCTCAAGACCAACCAGAACGGCGGCTTCGACTGCCCGGGTTGCGCCTGGGGTGATTCGCCGGAGAGCGGCATGGTCAAGTTCTGCGAGAACGGCGCCAAAGCGGTGAACTGGGAAGCGACCAAGCGTCGCGTCGATGCGAAATTCTTCGCCAAGCACAGCGTCACTTCCCTGCTGGAACAAAGCGATTACTGGCTGGAATATCAGGGTCGCCTGACTGAGCCGATGGTCTACGACGCCGAATCCGATCGCTACAAGCCGATCTCTTGGGAAGATGCCTTCGCCCTGATCGGCAAGCACCTGCGCAATCTGCCAAGCCCGGATCAGGCGGAGTTCTACACCTCGGGGCGCGCCAGCAACGAAGCGGCGTATCTGTATCAGCTGTTCGTGCGAGCTTACGGCACCAACAATTTTCCTGACTGCTCGAACATGTGCCACGAGGCCAGCGGCGTGGCGTTGGCGCAGAGCGTCGGGGTCGGCAAAGGCACGGTGACCTTCGACGACTTCGAACACGCCGACGCGATTTTCGTCTGGGGCCAGAACCCCGGCACCAACCATCCGCGCATGCTCGAACCGTTGCGTGAAGCGGTGAAACGCGGCGC
>NZ_RAZO01000246.1:38885-45107 GCF_004307535.1 Pseudomonas sp. Sample_9 | reverse complement strand
GCGAGCAGGCTCGCTCCCACAGAGACGATTGTCTTGTGTGTGGGATTTGCGCTCAATAATCCCCACGCTTGCGAAACGCCCAGCGTCCGGCAATCACGGTGAACGTCGCCACCAACGCGACCAGCACCCAAAATCCATGCGGGTCCTGGGACAGGGGCACACCGCCGACATTCATCCCAAAAAAACCGGCAATGATGTTGATCGGCAAGGCCAGCACCGTCACCACGGTCAGGGTGAACAGCGTGCGGTTGCTCTGTTCGTTGAGGTTGGCGGCGATCTCTTCCTGCAACAGTTTGATGCGCTCGCCGAGGGCGGTGAGGTCGTTGATGATCAGCGCAAACTCCTCGGTGGATTTGCGCAGCTCCTTGACGTCCTCCTTCTGCAACCACGGCGGCGGACGATTGAGCAAGCGCAGCAACGAGCCCGGTTCCAGCGCCAGCAGCCGTTGCAGACGCACCAGCACGCGGCGATTGGCACCGAGTTCGGCGCGGTTGGTCGACAGGCGCGAGGAGAGCAACTCGTCCTCGACCTGATCAACACTCAGGCTGGTCTTGCGCACGATCTGCGTCAGCACTTCGCCCTGATCGCGCAGCAGATGCACGAGCAGTTCCGAGGGCGAGCGAAAGCATTCGCCGGCCTTCACCGACGAGCGCAACTTGTCCACCGAGTGCAGCGGTTGCAGGCGTGCGCTGACGATCAGTTTGCTGCGCACGCAGACCCACAGCGTCGACACATCGGAGGAGACCATGCTGCTGAGGTTGAACACCACATCGTTGACCACCGCCAGCAGCGCCGAATCGACATGCTCGATGCGCGTCGAACGCGAACCTTCGTGCAGCGCTTCGAAAAACTCCTCGGGTAATTGCAGATGACTTTTCATCCAGCGCTCGCACGCGGCATGGGCCAGGTTCAGGTGCAGCCAGAGGAATTCGCCGCTGTCGCTGTCGTCCTGCAAACAGCGCAATGCCGTCGCCGAATCGATCTCCCGACCGCGCTCACCGGGCAGAAAACGAAAGCCGTAGAGCAAGCCGAACAGGTCCGGGTCGCGATGGCTGATATCGAGGCTGTGGTTCATGGCGGCTCGCTGCGAGGAGGGTCTTTGGTGCGGGATTTTCAGGTTCACCTGAGCGGCATCATCGCAAGCTCACATGACCGTTTTGTGACAGCAAAATGACGTCAAATCAATGCGTTACCGGCTGTCGGAAGTTTCTCAAGGAAGGCTCTGGCGCGCCGATCTCAGGTGAGTTAGGTTGCGCGCCATTGGCGTTTTGCCACGGTGCGACGACAGGGAAGTCCGGCCATTTCTCACGTCCGCCCGGACGTGCCTCATCCCTGCTTCGAGTATCTTGCAATGCTGCAAAAATCCCTGAGAGCGCAAATTCTCGCCCTGCTGAGCGGCAGTCTGCTGGCGATGCTGTTGATCGCGCTGGCCTGCTTTCATTTCCTCTCCAACGGCGTGCAAAGCTACAGCCAGTTGATTGCTGGCCCGTTGCACACTTCGCAACTGATCGATGAAGCCAACCTGCAATTCAAAGTGCAGGTGCAGGAGTGGAAAAACGTCCTGCTGCGCGGCAAGCAACCGGCGGATCTGGCGAAATACTGGAGCCAGTTCGAGGATCGCCAGCGCGACGTGCAGAACATTCTCGGCGAATTGGCCGGCCAGCAGGGCATCGAGGCCAATCTCAAATCACGTATCGAACGCTTGCGCGAAGAGCATCGCCAGTTAGGTGCTGCCTACCAGAAGGGCCGCGATGCCTACGTGGCTGCCGGTGGTGATCCGAGCGCCGGCGACGCTGCGGTCAAAGGCGTCGACCGCGCCACCAGTGAACAGATGAGCGCGTTGGTCGCCGAGCTGCGCGAGCAGGGCACCGCGCAATCGGCATTGATCAGTGCCAGCGCTGATCGCACCGTGTGGCTGGGCCTGTTGGTGATGCTCGCGTCAGGCTTGCTGATCGGTCTGCTGAGCCTGTGGCTGGTCAGCCGCAACCTGATCGAGCCGATCCGCAACCTCATCGATTACGTCACTCGCTTGAGCCGTGGCCAGTTGGCCGAGCGCGTAGTCAGCGAGCGTCGCGATGAGCTGGGCAACCTCGCTGCTGCTGCGAACACCTTGCGCGATTTTCTCGCGGACACCTTTACGCGGTTGCAGCACAGCGCGAGCAATCTGGACAGCGCCAGCGGTGAGTTGAATGCCATTGCCACGACCATGGCCGGCGGCACCAGCGAGCAATTCAGCCGCACCGATCAGGTAGCCACGGCGATGAACGAAATGTCTGCCACGGCGCAGGAAGTCGCCCGTCACGCCGCCGATGCCGCGCGTGCTGCCGACGATGCCGATCAGTCGGCGCAGCAGGGTGAAAAGGTCATGCAGACCACCATTCACTCGATCACTCAGATGCGCGGTGAAATTGCCAACACCGCCACGGTGATTCGTCGCCTGGAAACCGACAGCGGTCGTATCGGCAAGGTGCTGGAAGTGATTCGTGGCATCGCCGAGCAGACCAACCTGCTGGCCCTCAACGCGGCCATCGAAGCAGCGCGGGCCGGCGAGGCCGGGCGTGGTTTTGCCGTCGTCGCCGATGAGGTGCGCAACCTCGCTCAGCGCACGGCGGAGTCGATCATCGAGATCAACCAGATCATTCAGAACGTGCAGACCGGCGCTGTCGATGCCGCGCAAGCTATCGAGAGCGGCCAGGCACGCAGTGATGAAAGCGTCGAACAGGTGACCCAGGCCGGCGCGATGCTGGAGCGCATCACCTTGGCGGTGGAGGCTATTCGCGACATGAACCGGCAGATCGCCACGGCGGCAGAAGAGCAGACTTCAGTGGCCGAGGATATCTCGCGCAACCTGACTGAAATCACCGCGATCGCCAGCACCAACCTCGACAACGTTCAGCGCACCGAGAGTGCCAGTCAGAATTTGCATGGGTTGTCGGGGCAGTTGAATGAGGTGACGGCGCGGTTGAGTGCTTGATTGGTTTGGGTCGTGGTATGTCAGTGTTTTCGGTGTGATGGCTTGGCCCTCACCCTAGCCCTCTCCCACGGGAGAGGGGACTGACCGTGTTGATTGTTAAAGATACGTCGACCGGAAATGTCGAGGTGAACTCTGGTCTTGAAAAGCCCCCGATCTGCTCCCTTTCCCCCTCGCCCCCCTTGGGGGAGAGGGCTGGGGTGAGGGGGAATCGATTTCCCAGTCACCCCAAACCTCACGCCAAACGGCAGCCACAAAAAAACCGCACGATCTTTCAATCGTGCGGCTCTTCAACAGCGGTCTATCAAGTGTCTTGCTTGTCGCTCAGCACTTTACCGGTGGTGGCATCAAAGTCCACGTCGAACTCTTTACCATCAGCAGTCTTCAGTTCAACTTCATACTCATAACCGTTGAAGTGGTTATCCAGGTCGGTGTCGGTGATCGTTGCGCCCGGGTGCAGTTTCAGTGCTTCGGCGTTCATCGATTCCAGCGACTTGATCTTGCCGTCCTTGACCAGTTGCGGGATCTGGTCGATGCGAACATCGGCCTGAGCCAGGCCAGCGGTGAGGGTCAGGGCAGCGGCGGTAAACAGGGCAGTCAAAGTTTTCATCGGTTCATTCCTTGGCAGTGCGTTGAAGTGGTTGATCTGTGTAAGTGGGTTCAGATTAACCAGCGCAACTTAACTCACCCTTAAATCTCTGCCTCGCGATAAAACTGCTCTTCGTGGGAGCGAGCCTGCTCGCGAAGCAGACGACTCGATAACAACTTAGAAACCGTTCTTCTTCAAAACTTCATCAACACTGCCAGCCGCCGGACGCTTGTAAAACTTCAACAGTTCACTGGCGCGGTTGGTGAAGATGCCATCAACCCCCGCTGCCATGACTTTCTCGTAGTCCACCGCCTCGTCGACCGTATAAACATGCACCAGCATGCCCTGATCGTGGGTGTACTGATTCATCCACGGTTGCACCAGGTCGGAATAACTCTGATCACCACCATGGGTCAGCTTCGCCGACGGGCCGGTGCCGATCGCGCCCTGCGCCTTGGCGTAATCGACCCATTGCTTGAATTCAGCTTCGGATTTTGGCTCCTGCTTGCCGTAGAACACGTTTTTGTCTCTCTCGCCGGACGCGGCAAACGTCACGGCGGATTTCGGCTCGATGCTGCCTTCACCGACCCACAACAGCAGGATCTTCGGCACTTGCGGCATTTCTTTCTCCAGCAGTTCGAGGCTGGATTTGTCGAACGTCTGCAGGATCACCTTGCCTTTGCCCTGACCGACGCCGAGCGCACTTTTCGCCAGTTTCGAGCCGGCCGGGCTCAGCCAGCCGCGATCCTGGAGTTTTTCCTTGAGGTCATGTTCGATGCCGGGAAACAGCTGCGGCTCTTTGGTTTCGATGTACAGGCCCGGCTTGTGCTGCGGGTTGGCGCGGGCGATGTCGATGATTTCATCGAGGGTAAGAATCTTCAGCCCGGCGTAGGAGGGGCGTGCGCGGTCAGGATATTTGCTGTTGAACCAGCTGCCGGCATCGAGGGTTTTCAGTTCGGCCATGGTGAACGCGGTGGCCGGGCTGTCCTTGCGCTCGGGGAATTTGCTGGCGACGTCGGTGGTGCGTTGCAGGTTGTCGTCGTGCAGGGCGAAGAGCACGCCGTCCTTGCTGCGCTGCAAATCCATTTCCAGGTAATCGGCGCCGAGGTCACGGGCCAGTTTGTAGGCCGCAGCGGTGGATTCCGGGGCATCGAACGACGCGCCACGGTGGGCAATCACCGCCGGATGCGGAATGCCATGGGCGGCAGCGATTGCCTTGGGCTCCGGGTGGCTGGCGGCATGCGCCTGACCGAGGCCGAACAACAGACTCAGCACCAGAGCGCTTCGGGTAAAAGTGGCAGGCATGGTCGAGTTCCTTTCGCAGGTTTTTTTCGAGACGTACCTTTTAACAATTGAAGCGCCGCAGGGCTATCGCCAGACCGACATAAACCGCGCAAAACGGAAATTTCCTGCACTTTTGTGGCGCTGTTTGCAGTACGCTTGCCCTCGGCAGACGCTCCGGCAGAGGGCGCGCCGCTGCGTTGCCCTGCGTGTAAACCATCGATCATCTTTCGTGAGGTTTACCATGCGCATCACCTCCCAACTCATCTGCCAGGCTGCCGACGATCTCAAAGGCTTCGTCGGCCTCAACCGCAAGACCGGCCAGTACATCGTGCGTTTCAGCGAAGATTCGTTCGGCATGGACGTGGCCGACGACGGCATCATCCCGGTCAATGAATTCGTCTGGGCACCGCTGTCGGACACCGCCATGACGCTCAAGCGCGAGTTGATTCAGCTGCTGCTCGATCAACATATCGACGAGCGCATCAACATCACTGAGCCGTTGCGGGTTTACATGAGCAAGGTTGAAGTGCCGGAGATTGTTGCGGTGCGGAGTCTGGTGCGCGGTTGAGGTTTTGCTGTGTGGTTGCGGGCCTCTTCGCGAGCAGGCTCGCTCCCACAGGGATTTTGTGAACGCTACAGATCCAATGTGGGAGCGAGCCTGCTCGCGAAGGCGGCCTTAGTTCTGGCACACGTGAGCGTGTAACTCGCTGGTCAGGCCTTCGATGCGCTCGGTGAGGGTTTTCGTCATTTCGGTAAGACGCGTGTTTTGTTCCAGCAATGCCAGCAATTGCGCGGAATTCTTCGCCGCCTCAGCCTGACGTTCGGTATTGGCCAGTGCCAGCGCTTCGCGGTGCTGCGCATCGGCGTCGGCCTGCGCTTTATCGCGCGCGGCCTGACGG
The DNA here is from genome assembly GCF_004307535.1 of Pseudomonas sp. Sample_9. Lineage (NCBI taxonomy): Bacteria > Pseudomonadati > Pseudomonadota > Gammaproteobacteria > Pseudomonadales > Pseudomonadaceae > Pseudomonas > Pseudomonas sp. Sample_9. The sequence goes on along the minus strand of NZ_RAZO01000246.1, from coordinate 39,364 downwards.
GTTTGTGCAAGCAGGATCAATGGCGCGGCGTAGGCCGCCTGCAGACTGAAGGCCAGGTTCAGCAGGATGAACGGGTAGACGTCGAATTGAGTCACGCCCCATACGTTGAGGCCGATCCATACCGCAACGATCAAGGTTTGCGCTCCAAGGAACAGCGGCGTGCCGAAGAACCGCGCAAAGGCTTCGGCGCGCAGGGCGAAGGCATCGTTGCCGAAGGTCGTATTCAGATGGGCGTGGGGGCGGTGAAAGCGCAGGTGATCGATGGGGGCGTTGGATATTCCGGGTTTTTCATTATTCATGGGGCACTCGGCGGGGCTTGGGACGTGTCGTCACTATAGCTCTGCGTTGTGGTGGCCGATCTTCGCGGGCTTGCCGCGAAGATCGCGACTCGTTCTATCGACCCTGCACAAACCTCAATTCGGCGCCCGCTCATTGGCAAACATGCTCACCGCATCCACCGCCTCACTGGCGCCATCGCG
>NZ_RAZO01000246.1:14075-38785 GCF_004307535.1 Pseudomonas sp. Sample_9 | reverse complement strand
CCCGCTCATTGGCAAACATGCTCACCGCATCCACCGCCTCACTGGCGCCATCGCGAATCTGCAGAATCACCGTGCCGGCCTGATTGGCCAGTTCCACGCCTTCTGCGGCGCGGTCGCGGGTGCCTTGCATGCTCTTGATCGCCTGCCGTGTTTCGCTCTGGATCAGGCTGATCATGGTGGAGATCTCGGCGGTGGAACCGCTGGTGCGCGCCGCCAGTTGCCGTACTTCATCGGCCACCACGGCAAAGCCGCGACCCTGTTCACCGGCGCGCGCGGCTTCGATGGCGGCGTTGAGGGCGAGCAGGTTGGTCTGATCGGCGATCGCGCGGATGGTGTTGACGATGGCGGTGATCTGCTCGGAGCGGTCGCCCAGTTGCGCGATCAGCGTTGAGGACTGGCTGATGTCCTCGGCGATTTCGCGCATTTCGCTGGCAGCCTGTTGAATCACCTGCGTACCTTGCTCGGCGACTTTTCGCGTCGCTACCGAGATGTGATAAGCGGTGCTGGCACTGCGCGCGTCCTGCTCGTGTTGCTCGACACGGGCGGTAACGTCAGACGCGAACTTCACGACTTTGTACAAACGCCCCGAAGCGTCGTAGACCGGGTTGTAGTTGGCCTCCAGCCAGACGATCTGACCGCGTTTATCCACGCGCTCGAACTGCCCGTGGAAGAACTCGCCCTGATTCAGACGGCGCCAGAAATCCTGATAGGCGCTGCTGTTGACCAGCGCAGGGGTGCAGAACAAACGGTGATGCTGGCCCTTGAGCTCGGCGAGGTTGTAACCCATGCGCGTAAGAAAATTCTGGTTGGCGGTAAGAATGTTGCCGTCGAGATCGAACTCGATCACCGCCATCGCCCGATCAATCGCCTGCAGCTTGGCGTTGGCCTCGTTCTCCTGCTGCACCTTGGCGGTGACATCCATGGCGTACTTGACCACTTTGATCACCCGTCCCGACGCATCCTTGATCGGGTTATAACTGGCCTCGAGCCAGACCGGCTGGCCTTTGCTGTTGACCCGTTCAAAAGTGCCGGACTGGAACTGGCCATTCTTCAGGCGCGACCACAGCTCGGTGTATTGGACACTGCGACCGAATTCCGGCGTGCAGAAATGCCGGTGCGGCTGGCCGATCGCCTGGGCAGCCGTGTAACCCATGGTCTTGAGGAAATTGTCATTGGCACGTAACACCACGCCATCAAGATCGAACTCGATCAACGCCATCGAACGGTTGATCGCTTCGAGCATCGCAGCTTGGTCAAAAACGGTGTGTTGCAGTTCAGCGAGGGCGGCTTTCTGGCGATTGAAAAACATGCTTGCGATACTCGGGAAGTGGGGAAAATCAAAAGGATTCAGTCCCTATTCCTGCGCCGGCAGACCGAAATGCACAGGCGGCATTCGGCGGTGACTGCTCAATGCCAGCGTTCCGTTACTGGCAGTTGGCTACTTATACAAAACTTCATAAAGTTGTACAAGAAAGGAATTTTTCACGAGTTTGTATAACTTTTTGCGAGATTAGTTGTACGCGACTCGACGCGTCAGTGATTCACCGTTGATACAGTGCCAGGAACATCTCCAGCGCCGACTCGGCAACTGCATTCTGCGCGTCTGGATCAAGGGCCGCGCGACCCAGCGAGATCTGCGGCCAGAACGCGAATGCCTTGAGCAAACCTTGTACTTGATGCGCGGCAAATTCTGGATCCACCGGTTTGAGCCGTCCGTCGGCTTGCGCTGCGCGTATCCAGACGGTCAGGCCTTCCTCGCGTTCGCCCATGCGCTCGATCATGTTCTGCGCACGCTCAGGGGAATGAATGGTTGCGGCAATCGCCACTCGGGCGAGGGTGAGAAAATTCTCGTCAGCCATCATCTGCACTTTTTCTCGCAGCATCAGGCGCAGCTGCTCATGCAGCGGTTGCTCGCGGTCGTAGCTCACCGATGGCTCGGCAATGATCCGCGCCCACAACTGATTAAGGATTTCGGCGAACAGCTCTTCCTTGCTCGGGAAATGGTTGTACACCGTCCGCTTGGACACGCCGGCCGTGGCGGCGATCTTGTCCATGCTGGTGATTTCGAACCCGTGGGCACGGAATTCGGCGATCGCCGCCTGGATGATGGCTTCGCGTTTGCGATCGGTGAGGCGTTGTGGAGCGGTCATGAGCGGGCTTCAGCAGAGAAGGGAGGAAATTACACTCGGCAGTTTACTTGGCGCCGGCTTTGATGCAACCTAGAAACTACACCGCTCAGTGTAATGTTGCGTTAATCCTCGCACCTTACAAACCAGAGCGTTTGGCCTTTGCGTGCAGCTTGGCCATTTTCATTTCCCGTGGAATACCGTGCAGCACACGGTTTTTCGGAGTCGTTCAGCCATGGCCAATCCAGTCTCTCTCCCGGACAACACACCCACGCCTGAAGCCTCGCGCCAGGATCAAGGGCTGTTTCGCAATCATGCGCCGGTTCAGCGCGAAGGCCTGCGCAAAATGCTGCGGATCATGTGGAACATGATTTTCCACAAACCGCGCGACACCCGTCCGAGCGCCGCCATTCCTGTGCAACCGCTGACCCGTGAAGATCTGCTCGCAGCGCCCAATCACAGCGTTTACCGCTTGGGGCACTCGACGCTGCTGCTGAAGATGCGCGACAAATTCTGGATCACCGATCCGGTCTTCGCCGAGCGCGCCTCGCCGGTGCAATGGGCTGGCCCGAAACGTTTCCATCAGCCACCGATCAGCATCGACGAGCTACCGCCGATCGAAGCGGTGATACTCTCGCACAATCATTACGACCATCTCGACTACGAAGCGGTGCTCAAACTCGCCGCCAAAACCACTGACTTCCTGACTCCGCTGGGCGTGGGCGACACCCTGATCAAATGGGGCATCGACGCCAGCAAGGTGCGCCAGTACGACTGGTGGCAGGGCACCGAAATCGCCGGTATCCGCTTCATCGCCACCCCATCGCAGCACTTCTCCGGCCGTGGCCTGTTCGACGGCAACAGCACGCTGTGGGCGTCATGGGTGATGATCGATGCCGACACACGAATCTTCTTCAGCGGCGACAGCGGTTACTTCGACGGCTTCAAACGCATCGGCGAACAATACGGCCCGTTCGACCTGACCCTGATGGAAACCGGCGCCTACAACGTCGAATGGCCCCACGTGCACATGCAACCGGAAGAAACCCTGCAAGCCCACATCGACCTCAAGGGCCGCTGGCTCTTCCCGATCCACAACGGCACCTTCGACCTGGCCATGCACGCCTGGCACGAACCTTTTGACCGCATCCTTGCGCTTGCATGGGAGCGCAGTATTGCGATTACCACACCGCGGATGGGGGAGGCGTTCAACCTTGCGCATCCACAACGGGGGAGTGCGTGGTGGATGGCGGTTGAAGAGGAGGGGGAGGCGCTTGCTCAGAATGCCTGACGCGTTCGCCTCAAGCGAATACCACCTCAATACGGCCCTCTTTCCGTGATCGGGGGGCCGACTTGACTACAATTTGCACATCTCGCCCGAGACGTGAAAGGCATTCCATCATTTTGGCCTCACTGATTCCGCGAAATTTGCCACGCAACATTTCGGAAAGCTTGGGTTGTGATAGTCCCAAGATTTCTGACGCCTGAATCTGAGTGAGATGACGCGCCTTAATGATTGCGCCAATTTTCGCTGCGAGCTGCGACTTCACCTGCATTTCACTTGCATTGGGTAAGTCCAGATCGTGATAGACGTTTCCGCTACCTACTTCAATCTCCATGGTTTTCTGATCCTTTCGCATGTTCCTGGGTCGCTCGAAGTCTGTTTCTGATCAGATCAATGTCCGACTGGGCGGTTTTAATCCCGCTTTTCGACTTTTTCTGAAAGCAGTGCAAAACGTAAATTGCACTGCCAAAACGAACCGTATAAATGGCGCGGTAGGTGTCGGTGTCGAAGTCTTCTATCAACTCCAGGACACCTGCGCCTCCGAACCCTTTCAATGGTTTTGCATCTGAATACTTCAGGCCACATCGAGCCAGATCCAGTGCGTGACCAAAAACGTCTTGTACCCCTGTGGGCATCTGCTTGAGATCTTTTTTACTACTGCAGACCCACATAAGCGGCTTCCTTGCACTCATGCGAAATATACCTATTTTGGAATAATTATCAAATTGCCATTTCAGTCAGCCATCGCAAAATCCCCACGCCCCACCGATTCCCCCGCCATACCCTGCGCCCTGACACTGCGCCCCGGTGCAAACCCCGGGAAGAAAACCAACCCCTGCGCTTCAAACCGATAAGCCAGTGCCAGTCTCGCGGCGTCCGCTACGTCCTGCTGCGCTTCGAACCGCTGGATATCTGCCACCGCAACCTCGGCCTCGCGCGACAGTTGTTCAACGCTCCAGCCCAGCATGGCGCGGGCCTGGACGCAGTGGGTCGGGGTGAACTGGAAAAGGGCAATGCGTTCGAGGACGTGGTTCATCGCAAGAGAGGCCATGGTGTGCTCCGGGCTCAAAAGTGCTGATTGAAAATGTACTGTGTTTTTGTACAGTTGTTTTCGGCCGGGATCAAACGCATTTTTCGAATTTGCCTAGTTCGTCGGCTCCAACCAGACGGACGGTGCCTGTCCCAGCACACGCCGAAACATCGTCGAAAACGCCGCCGGGCTCTCGTAGCCAAAGTCCAGGGCAATCCGCGTCACCGCTTCCCCTGCTGCCAACCGTGCCAACGCCTGCACGACGCACGCCTGCTGGCGCCACTGACGAAAGCTGAGCCCGGTCTGCTGCCGAAACAATCTGTTAAAGGTACGCAAGCTTATGTGTAACTGATCGGCCCAATCCTGCGGGGATTGATGGGTGTTGGGCATGTTCAGAAAGGTCTGACACAGACTGAGGAGCTTTCCTTCGGCGGGCATGGGAATGTGTAGGGCAAGGGGCGCGCTGCGTGCCAGTTCATGCAACAGCAAGTTGATCAGCACACCGTCGCGTCCGGCCTGGTCGTACATCAGTGGCACGTCCACCGCTTCCATCAGTAGATGCCGCAGCAGCGGCGACACGTTGAGCACTTGGCAGTCCGGCCCCAATTCCACGTTGCCCGGCTCGATGTAGAGGCTGCGCGTGCTCACTCCGAGCATTAATACCTCGTGGGCCACGCCCGGCGGAATCCACACCGCGCGCTGCGGCGGGACCACCCAATTACCGTTCCGGGTGCTGACTTGCATCACGCCGGTGGCGCCGTAGAGCAATTGCCCACGGCGATGCGTATGAAACGGGAGTAGGTGGCCGTGGGAATAATCGGTACCGATGGCCACGACCGGGCGAGGCGTGTCATCGAGCTGATTGATCGAAATATTGCGCATCAGGCGTGTTCCAGCGATTGGCGTAAACGCGAACATTATTGGCCCAACTACTGAAGCCGGCCAGTGCATCACGCTCTAATGTCCTGGGCTCCCCCGATCCTGGACGCCCACCATGTTCTACCTCCTGCTTACATTGTTCGGCTGCCTCACCGGCATCAGCGCCGTGCTCTTCGGTTTCGGCGGCGGCTTCGTCATCGTGCCGCTGCTCTATCGCATGCTCACCGCCAGCCACGCAGCCGACGACCCCATCGCCCAGTCGGCCATGCACATCGCCGTGGCCACCTCGACCTGTGTGATGATCGTCAACGCCCTGATCGCCACGCGCAAACACCAGCGCGCGGGCAATCTGCTCCGGGACTACCTCTGGCCATTGGGCGGGTTTATCGGCGTGGGTGCGGTCGTCGGCGCCATCGCTGCGATGTGGGTCAGCGGCGAAGTGATCCGCTACGCCTTCATCGCCTACCTGGGCGTGACCATCGTCGATTGCCTGCTGCGCCGAGGATTTCTCACACAGTCCCAAACCACATTCCCACGGCGGCTGACCACGACGGAAACATCCGCCGGCGGTGTAGGCATCGGCGCCATCGCGACCTTCCTGGGTGTAGGAGGAAGCGTCATGACCGTGCCGCTGTTGCGCCGTTGCGGGTTGAGCATGTCGCAAGCCACATCGATGGCCAATCCGCTCAGCGTGCCGGTAGCGTTGGCCGGCACGCTGACGTACATGGCGCTGGCCGGTTTCACCGGTGCTGATCTGGGTGTTTGGTATGTCGGGTATGTCGATGTGCTGGCATTTGCGCTGCTGACGGTTGGTTCGTTGCTGGGGATTAGATTGGCTGCGCGGTGGATTGGGCGGATACCGGATAGAATGCATGCCCAAATCTATGTTGGCTTACTTATGCTAGTGATGCTGGGTATGTGGACGAGATGAGCTAATGCGGTTAACCGGGTTAATCTTGCTGAGGTCAAACAGAACACACGGGGAACGTCATGTCGATCAGTGAAAGTGACTGGAAGAAATTCAAGCAACTGCGCAAAGTCGCGCTCGACCGTTTTTGCCAAGGCGTGCTCGCCGATACCAAGACAATCACTCAGCACGGTGCGCTGTCGGCCCATGCCCGCTACGGCATGATCTACGGCTTGATCAATGATCGAAACCACGACATGGCTCGCATGTTCGATGGACTGTCTCGTTCCTCCGCAATGTGGAAGCTGACCCTCATGATTTCGCATGATTTATTGACCGATGCGGAATTGTCGATTCTGAGCGATGAAGTACAGGCGCGGATCTCTGATATCGAACGTCAGCGATATGAAATTGAGTGGGTCGAAGAGATCGTTCGAGATGACTGAACCAATGTCACCCGCGTTCCCAAGAGAATCTGAATGTTGATCTTCAATTGCACCGAAGCCGCCAGCAAGTTCTTCAGCCGTGTTCATAAAGGCAAAACGATCACGCCGGTGGACACCAAACCGCCGTCATCAGTTATTGAGGATGATGAGCTGAACGGCGCGGACGAACAGTGGTTGGTTCATGCGATCACTGTGCAGCGCAAACATGTGTTGTTGGTCCTGCACATCAAAACCCGCTATTGCGTGATCCTGGCTGATGCCAAAAAGGCCGACGCCGAAGGGTTTGTAGCGTGGTTTAACGAGCGTTGGCGCGAAGGTCTGATCCGCGATGCAATCAATCATGACCTCATGCAATGGGTTGATGCGGGGACAATGACCGATCGTCTCGAGCTGAGTCGCGAGTATCGTTTTTATCGCCGTGGCCATCGCAGCGCACAAAAGCACATCGAACAAATCGCCTGGTTTTTCGAGGATTGCACGGCAGAGTGGGGCTGTTTGCCCCAAGGCGAACGTGCAGCTATCGGTTTCGATGCGCGGATGAATTCGCAAATTCGAAACACCAAGGACCGAAAAGATTACTTTCGCCCTGATGAAGAAATGCTCGCTCATTGGCTGCGCCAGTATTGCGGAGTGGAAGATCTGGGCGTTCAGGCTGCACTTGAGCGACGCAGGGAGGCGGAGCGGGAGATTCGAGCGTTTGAAGAAGGGGCACGCATCAACTGAGCGTCACTCCAACCCCGGCGCTTCACGCATAATGAAGTGGTCCAGGTTCTCGATATTGGCATTGAAGACCTCGAAAGGCTTTTCGGGGTTCTTCTTGCCGGGCACTTGCTTCAACTCCGGCGTTACGCCATAGAAGAAACAGAACAAAGCCTTGTCGCTATCCACCGCATGCTTGATCTCCTCCAAAAACGCCTTGCGCTTGCGGTAGTTGTCGATCAGCTTCTTGTTCAGATAAACGCTGACCGGATACGGCTTCTTCTTACTATCCTCGGGCTTCTTGAACCAGACCTTGTCTACGAAATCGATGCGAAAACTGGCGCCGCTATGGAAGTCCTCGATCTTCTTGATCCGTCCCCAATAAATCAGCCCCTTGTTGTCCGTCAGATACTCGATCTTCTTGAAGAACGAACTGTACGGCGCCGAATGCTCGCCGACCTTCAACGGCATCCGCTTGAGCAAATCCTTGTCGGCGAAGTTGGAAACAAAACACTCCACCGGATGCGCGAACACACTGGTCTTGTCCGGCGCCGACTCACGACCCGCCGACTCTTTACCACTGTCCGCCGCCACCCGCACCGGATCATCGCGCAACACATCCGCCGCCCCCGCTGGCGCGACAGGCTTGCGCACATACTCACGCCGGGTCAGCAACAACTCCGACGGGAAATGTTCCTCACGCCCGTCATCCACCCCGCCATCCGCCGTCTCAACGCCAGAAGCCGACGCCTTCAGACTCACATACGGACAACCCGCCACATGCTGCGTAGTCGGCAGATTCTTGAAGTGCGGCGTGCGCACGTAATTCACGTTCTTGGCGTTGAACGTACCCAACTCATTGGACGCCTCGAACGCCGAGCGACAGGCATCGTTGGGGCACTGGAAGTGCTCCTTCGCCGAGTCAAACGCCACCGTCTCATCGAAATTGAGATCGCGAACGTCATAGATCGACAACTTGTCGTCGAGGCTGAGGCAGTAGGCGAGATCGAATTTCATGGTGGGGCTCGGATCCTTGAGTGGGGGAGGGGTATTAATAGCGGGAGGTGGCGCGGGTTGCACTGATTGTTTTCAGGATGATGCGGAATCTGTTGGAGCTACCCTGATGGCGATTCTCGGCATCAACCAGATTTCAATACTCACGTCGACATCGCAGGCAATGCATCACCCTGTGGCGAGGGAGCTTGCTCCCGCTGGGGTGCGGAGCATCCCCATGCATTTTGAGGCACAAAAAAACCGCTGCGTGATAATTCAAGCAGCGGACTCTGAAACCATTAGCCTCCACGCAACAATCGCGAAGCCTTACGCCACCAGGATTCCTGCCGATTGAACGGATCCTCCGCCAACAAACAAGGCATATCTCGTAACCGAATCCACGGCTCATCCTGCCAGTGCAACGTACTCAGCGACATCTGCGGCCAGCTCAAAACACTCAACGTCGGTCGCTCAATCGAGCGCGCCGGACGAGCATCACGCAGAGCAGGCACAACCTGATGCGTCAGCCACTCACGAAGCTGCCGATGCTCAGGACAGTAGTGATAGATCAGCAGCGCGTACACGCCGGACTCACTCACCATCATGTGGTCTTCAGCTTCGCCATAGGTATCCACGCGCATCATCTGCTGCTGATCAGCGTCGAGTTTACGCAATTGGCGTTCATCAAGATGTTTGCCCATCAACCGGCCCAGTTCATGGACACAGAACCACGCTTGGTTCTCAACCAGAAGGGCGTGCAGGTGGGTCTTGTTGCGGGTGAAACGAGTAGGAATAAGTGGTTCAGGCATGGCATGCCTCCTGATCAAGAGGCACGGGATTCGAACGGCGGGTACAGTGATTCACCTTCGTCATGAAGGTTGGATAGTCAGGCATTTCCATTTACCTCTGGCAGCTTTCTTAGGGCATTCGTTAGGGTGTCGGGAGCTAAGAAACCCACCAGAGACGGGCCGGACATATTCCCCTTTCGGGTCTTGTATTCGCCCACTCCCGACATAACGGGATTTTTCGCAGGCGTAGAGAAACCGCAGACGAAAAAAAGCCGCATGACTGTCGGGTGCGGAGAACCGCTCTGGTTTGTAGAGTTTCTTAGGCTCGGAGCTGAGGGTAGGGGCATCAGGGATGGTCGTCAACCAGCGACTTTTCCTACTGGTCAGGAAGCGAAAGGAAACCTGGACAAAGACGCAGAGTAAATTATGCTGTGTTTATATCCAGTGTTTGATTGCCATCGAATCCCGCAGCTGCCATGTCCGTGTCGCCACGACTCACCTCACGGAATCCAGGAAATTTCATTTACTTTGAAGTTTTGCGGGCTAGAATGGTGACCATTCGTCACAGCTTTGACCCAGGGGAATTTCGGGCTCATGAATCTTTTTGAAACACCATCTTTTGAATCCTTGAGCGAAACAACCTCGGGTTCGTACGAGCCTGATACCCATCCCGTAACTGATCTGGCGCTGCTGCATAAGCTCCTGGAGATCTACGACCAAGGGCAACTGGCCGAAATTCTCAACGACGTTAGCCCGAGTCATTGGTGCCGTGAAACCATCAATCGCTGGATCAAGGGAAAGGCCTCGCCGAAGCTCTCTCACATTGAGTTCACTCGTCTGAAGGATCTGCTGCCCAAGCGCTTGAACCACAAACCTTCATTCACCTTTATTGATCTCTTTGCCGGCATTGGCGGTATCAGGAAAGGCTTTGAAGCCATCGGTGGCGAGTGCTTGTTCACATCCGAATGGAACAAGTACGCCGTTAAAACGTACAAAGCGAACCACTATTGCGATCCTGCCCGTCATCGCTTCAATCTCGATATCCGCTCGGTCACGCTCTCAGACAAGCCAGAAATCAGTGACGAGGAAGCCTACAAGAACATTGATCGCGAAATTCCTGACCACGATGTTCTGCTGGCAGGTTTCCCTTGCCAGCCGTTTTCTCTTGCAGGTGTATCCAAGAAGAATTCCTTGGGCCGTAAGCACGGTTTCGAATGCGAGACCCAAGGCACTCTGTTTTTCGACGTGGCGCGCATTATTGCCGCGAAACGCCCGGCCGCATTCTTGCTCGAAAACGTGAAAAACCTGAAAAGCCATGACAAGGGAAATACGTTCCGGATCATCTGCGAAGCGTTGGATGAACTGGGCTACGAGGTTGCAGATGTCAACGCGCCAAAAGGCTCAGACCCCAAGGTCATTGATGCTAGGCACTTCGTGCCGCAGCATCGTGAGCGAATCGTGCTGGTCGGTTTCCGCCGTGATCTCAATGTTCACCAAGGATTCACTCTGCGCGACATCAGCAAGCACATACCGAAGCAGAGACCTAGCTTCGGTGATCTGCTTGATAAGGATGTGGATGAAAAATACATCCTCACGCCAAAGCTTTGGGATTATCTCTATCGCTACGCTGCCAAGCATCGCGAGAAGGGTAACGGTTTTGGCTTTGGTTTGACCGGGCCAAACGACGTGGCCCGTACCCTGTCGGCGAGATATCACAAAGACGGTTCGGAAATCTTGGTCGACCGCGGGTTTGTGGAAACTTTGGACTTCAATGGCGAGCTAAATCAGCTTCATCGTCCGCGCAGACTGACTCCCCATGAGTGCTCGCGCCTCATGGGATTCGACAAGCCAGGCGAGAGCAAATTTGTAATTCCTGTTTCCGATACCCAAGCATATCGCCAATTTGGTAACTCAGTGGCCGTGCCGGTCTTCGAGGCAGTAGCCCGGTTGATGAAGGATCGGATATTGGCTGCAAAAGAAAAAACAGCTGACGTCGAGAGGCCTCAATTGGAGTTCGCTCTTCCTGAGTAAAGGAGAACGCCCTCTTCGTTGAATCTTAGCGATAGTGCATTTTTGCGTCAGGTCACTTCTGAACCCAATAGATAGCCCTCCCTAGATCCTAAATATGCCTATTCCTAAGGTATATAGAGGCGGGGCTATCAGTTGCGAGGAGGTTGATTTTGGTCGATATCGTGGATGCAGCAACTCGTTCTCGAATGATGTCTGGTGTTCGGGGTAAAAATACCAAACCAGAGATTTCGGTCCGCAAGGCTTTGCACGCGCGTGGGTTTCGTTACCGTATACATGTCAATAACCTCCCTGGTAAACCAGATCTGGTCTTACCAAAATATAGCGCGGTGGTGTTTGTTCACGGCTGCTTCTGGCATGGGCATTCCTGTCCATATTTCAAAATACCTCAGACGCGAACAGATTTTTGGTGCGAAAAAATCCGGCGCAATCGCGCGCGAGACAAAGTCCAAGAATCTTCCCTTTTGGCGGGGGGGTGGAGGATTTTGGTCATTTGGGAGTGCGCCGTCAGATCAATGAATAAAGAAAAATCTCACGTACTGATTGACCAAGTGGCAGAGTGGCTGATAAATGGTAATGAATATTTACAGATAGATGAAACCAAATGTTCGCCGACTCCATTAGTGACTATTTCGAAGGCGTAGCCGCCAAATATTTGAGTGCGGTGGATGCTGACCCGGGCTCTTCTAATCAGCACGAAATAGGAGGTTTGCCCGCTGCCGGATTTAAACGGCACTTAGGCACTCCAGGAAAGGACGAGGAGTACCGATTCAAGGCAAAGCTCATCTACGTCACGGATGAGTGTGCTGCACCGGATTTTTGCGAAGGTTTTGTAACTTGGTACGATTGTCGGCGAAAACAACCCCATCGTAGCGCGGAGTTTCGTCTTTATTACAATACAAACGCGGTAACTGAGTTAATCGTAAAAGGCGATTTTCTTCTAGTAGCAAAAATGCGTGATGGGTCACTGTTGATGATCTTCACTCCAGCAAAGAGCTCCGTTGAAAACCAGTTAAGGCTTCTCTTTGGTCTTCACCATGTTGACGATAGATTCACCCCGGGTACATTAGACTCCATACAGTTGCTTCTTCCGCTACGACTGATGCTTGAAGAGTTAGGTGTCGAAGTAAGTCGAGTTGAAAGAGGGGATGATGTCTGGCTTGATCAACTTATAAAGCTCTTCGGTGGAGAGAAATTTCCAACTACAGCTGCGTTTTCGAGTTATTCGAGAAAATCGATTGAAAATATTGTAGATCCTTTAGCATTTCCCGATCAAACAGTCCTTGATTGGATGGAGCATGAAGAAAAGCTTTTTAGGATCTACGAGCGCCATTTAGTTCAACGGCAACTTCGTTACGGCTTTGGTGAAAGAGGGGATGATGTTGATGAGTTTATTAGTTTTTCTCTGAGCGTTCAGAATCGCCGTAAATCTAGGGTCGGTCACGCGTTTGAGGGGCACCTAGATGAGATCTTTCGTTTGCATGGGTTACGTTTCCAGCAAGGTCGCGGTAAGGGCTTTACAACTGAAAATAACTCTAAACCAGACTTTATCTTTCCAGGGTTCGCTGAGTATCGAGATAATGAATTTCCCGTAAATAAATTATTCATGCTAGGTGCAAAAACGACATGCAAGGATCGTTGGCGTCAAGTTTTGAGCGAGGCGCATAGGATTTCTGAAAAACATCTTATAACGATGGAAGCGGCAATCAGTGAGAGTCAAACTTCAGAAATGCAGTCTCACGGGTTGCAGCTTGTGGTACCAGAAACAATTCAAACCACCTATTCTGATTCCCAGCGTGAATGGCTGGTGGGGCTTGGTGATTTTATAAGTCGCGTGAAGCATGCATCCGTTTAAAGTGCTACATAATTATCAGGTTTGTACAGTGGGATGTTGATTTCGGCCTTTTAACCAAAATAGGGTGGTTGCTATGAGTGAGTGGGACGTTGATCTTACGGAAGATTTTGATGAGGATGTTGAAACTAAGATTTATCAAATCACATCTTATCCTGCCGATTTAACATTGAAAGGTTATTTGGATAAGGTTAAAGCAGAGCAAATTGTGATACCTGAATTTCAGCGACGTTACGTATGGGATCAAAAAAGAGCTAGCAAGTTGATTGAGTCATTCTTGCTGGGATTGCCAGTGCCTGGCGTGTTTTTATATAAAATTAGATCTTCAAATAAACTTTCAATTATTGATGGTCAGCAACGAATTCTTTCTTCAGTTCGCTTCTTTCAAAATCGATTTGAGGAGAAGACATTTAGGCTTATTGGCGTTATGCCTAAATGGGAAGGGAAAACATATGATGAATTGGATGAGCCGGATAAGTTGCTTTTAGATGATACCGTTTTAAGGGCAACGATCGTACAGCAACTTGATCCTGCGGATGATTCCAGTGTCTATCATATCTTTGAACGATTGAATACTGGTGGTATGAATTTAAATCCGATGGAGATTAGGCGCTCGGTATATCAAGGTGACTTTGCAATACTGCTTCAGGAGCTTAATGAAAACGAAGATTGGCGCAGTATTATTGCTCGCCCTAAAACAGATAAACGACTACGCGATGTTGAACTTATCTTAAGGGTGATAGCGTTGCAGCAAGACTGGGGCAGATATGAAAAGCCTATGAAAACTTTTTTGAATAGGTTTATGGCAAAAATAAACAATATGGCTGAGGCTGAAAGAAAATTATTACTTGACAATATTCGCGAGGATTTCGATTGGACGGTTGGAGTAATACGAGATCAATTGGGTGAAAAGCCATTTCATATTAGGGGGCCCGTAAATTATGCAGTACTGGATTCGGTTTACAATGCAGTTTCAAACTGTGCAGATGAACCAGTAGGGTTGGGTGAAAAATTTAAGAGTTTAATCTTGAATCCTGATTACTTATCTGCGGTTTCTGTTAGTACCAGTGATGAGAGGGTGATAAAGATACGTTTTGAGGAAGCTGAAAAGTACTTGGGCGGAAATTGAAATGTTGCTTAGGACTCGTGCGGCTATTGATGAATGTACATGCCATCTCAATGACTCGCAAGCGTGGAGTACGCAAGTCGAGTCATACCTGACTCAATATATACTTGTAATTTTATGTGCTGATGTTCAGCAATCTGTATATCTATTGTTAGATGGGCGGATTTCGGCTTCGTCCTCGAGTGATGTCGGCTTGAAAGCATTTGCTTATTCAATGGGGGTCAGGTGTCTGCGAAGTTTTGGTAAGAGCGATTTATCAAAATTTCTAGCGCTGTTTGGTCAGGAAGTGAAGAACAGCTTTAATGGCGCGCTCGATGATAGAACTGTGACTGTATACAATAACGCAGTCGCCAATCGTCATGAGGTCGCACATAATTCGGGGTCTACTATAACGTTCAGAGAATTGTCTGAGATTTTTGCTGCCTCGGTAAAAGTGTTGGAAGCCATGGACAATTCCTTGAAACTAATCGATTCGCCGCCTGATGAGTCCCATCGGTAGTGCTTTAGATAAGTCTTTGGTTCTTGCAGTTTTTTGTTTTACGTTTTTTTAGCTATAATTTATTTCTGTTGAAGTTGCCATGTTAACTGTCTTCGCGCACTTGAAATGATTTCACCAAAGAGCATGATATTTACCCCTTGTTCGCGATTGTCGATAGGAAAGCTAGGTGCCCGTCTTCCACCGACAATTAGAATTTTAATTTCACTGTTGAGTTGCCTTCCTAGCATGTGCCGGTAGCTAATTGCTTGTAAATAATCGTCTAGATTTAATGCGTGTGCCGGCCTTTTGAACTCAATTATTAAGTACTCTCCGTTTAAGTTTTCACTCAGTAAGAGATCAGGGCGACTTTTTGGTGATGTACCATCATATTTTGTGCAAAGATATTCTTCTATTTGTTTTTTTAGGGTTTTGTTTGAGCTAAATAAAGTGTAGTTGTGGCCGAAAATCCAAAGATTCTTTTCGAGATAACTGTGCATCGTTGCTTCAGTGGTGGTGGGTGTTTTACTAAGGAGGTCTAGTTGGTCAAGGGTGTTTAACCTTGCTTTCGAATTTTTTGCAATGTTTGCAATGTCTGATATGCCAAAATCATTGATGGCGCTGGAAATAGCGCTAATCTCAAAATCTGTTGCAGAGTTTATGTGTTGAAATACCTTTTGATGTTCTGGTCTCTCCAGTATTTTTTTTGCTATGGTTGAGATTAGGTTTATGGCGTCCGGAGGTGCGCTTGAAAGGCTTTTGGATAGTGTATTTATCGCAGTGTGCAAGGATTCATATTGGTTTTGGGGGGTTCTTGAAAGTTTTTCTGTTATTAGTTTTTCTAACTTTAAGGTTATTTCTGTTGCAGTGTTTTTTATTGGACGATAGCTTTTGATTCTAGGTTGAGAGAGTGATTCCAATATGCCGGAGATTCCAAGCATTCGGAATTCAAATGATCCCCGAGATCTTTTAGATAAAGCTCCTTTCAAATATATCTGGCTGATTTCGGATTTTTTGTATGGTGTGGAGTTGATTTCCATCCCAAGCATTTCAAAATAAGCGTCTACACTTGCCTCAAGCTCGCGATCACTCCATGTGGCTGTATGTCCAGATAGCATAGAGAAGTCCTCGAGAAAGTATATTGAATACCAATAAGATAATTGTTTTTAGGGTTGAAATATCAAGGACGAAAAAAAGGGATTGCATGGTCACAATCCCTTTTTTTGCTTGCACTTGGATGGGACTTAATCCCAGCTCAACGCACCACCAGTCTGATACTCAATAACCCGAGTCTCAAAGAAATTCTTCTCTTTCTTCAAGTCCATAATCTCGCTCATCCAAGGGAACGGGTTAGTCGTCCCTGGGTACTCTTCCTTCAAACCAATCTGGCTCAAACGACGGTTAGCGATGAACTTCAGGTAGTCCTCCATCATCGCCGCATTCATACCCAACACCCCGCGAGGCATGGTGTCACGAGCGTATTCGATCTCCAGCTGCGTACCCTGCAGAATCATCTGGGTCGCTTCTTCCTTCATTTCGGCATCCCACAGATGCGGGTTTTCGATTTTGATCTGGTTGATCACGTCGATGCCGAAGTTCAGGTGCATGGATTCGTCGCGCAGGATGTATTGGAACTGCTCGGCGACGCCGGTCATTTTGTTGCGGCGGCCCATGGAGAGGATTTGGGTGAAGCCGCAGTAGAAGAAGATGCCTTCCAGAACGCAGTAGTAGGCGATCAGGTTGCGCAGCAACTCTTTGTCGGTTTCCGGGGTGCCGGTTTCGAACTTCGGATCGGAGATCGAGCGGGTGTATTTCAGGCCCCAGGCTGCTTTCTTCGCGACCGATGGGATCTCGTGGTACATGTTGAAGATTTCGCCTTCATCCATGGCCAACGATTCGATGCAGTACTGGTAGGCGTGGGTGTGGATCGCTTCTTCGAAAGCCTGGCGCAGGATGTACTGGCGGCATTCCGGGTTGGTGATCAGGCGGTACACGGCCAGCACCAGGTTGTTGGCAACCAGGGAGTCGGCGGTGGAGAAGAAGCCGAGGTTGCGCATGACGATGCGGCGCTCGTCGTCGGTCAGGCCTTCCGGGTTTTTCCAGAGGGCGATGTCGGCGGTCATGTTGACTTCTTGCGGCATCCAGTGGTTTGCGCAACCGTCCAGATACTTCTGCCAGGCCCAGTCGTACTTGAATGGCACGAGTTGGTTGAGGTCGGCGCGGCAGTTGATCATGCGCTTTTCGTCAACGGCGACACGGGCGGAGGCGCCTTCGAGTTCGGCGAGGCCTTCGGCGACGTCGAGGGAGTTCAGTGCAGCCTTGGCGCGGGCCACGGCGGCCGAGTCGTCGGCGGTGACGGCGCGGGCTTCCAGCGCTGCGGCGCCGCCGGCGTTGTCGAGGCGGTCCATGTTGGCTTCGCTTGCGTGGCCGGCGTTGGCGCCTTTCACGGTTGCGACTTCACTGTCTTCTTTATCGAATTCGTCCCAGCTCAGCATGACGTGTCGTCTCCTGCGTGAGGGCTTGTGCCCGTGTGAAACCTGATGGGTTGGTTTTTCACACGGCCAAACAAGCCGCGTTGGATGTCGTTTTTTGCAGCGCTGCACGCAGGCAAATAAACAGAAATTTTGACGGGTTCCGAGAGCCTCTGATGGGCGCAATCAGCGTCTGGCACTGTTGCGGGGCTTCAGAATGGCTTTTGCTCCCTGTAAGGGAATATTGCTGACCCGTATAGGGCGGCATTATAGGGAAATTTTTACCGGCGTGGTGCGGCGAATCGGCTCATGGCGAGGCCGAGGAGGGGGCGGATTTCGGTCCGACCGAGGGATTACAGGGCTTTGCGCGGAGTCGAGGCCGGCAGATTTTTTTTCGTTAAATTTTTGGCGGGTGATTTTCTGTTTAAAAAATAGCCAGAAAAGCGCGTTTTTCACTATATCTAGTGTTTTGCAAGCCTTTTTCGCGGTTCCAGACACAACTGAGCCCGACCGAAGTCGGGCTGGAATCGACCCTCAATGTAGCGTTGAGCGATCCGATTCGGTGCAGTCTGATTCAGTTCGTGCAGCCGTTGCCCATGATGCTGTAGCGCAGGATGTGGCGTTGGCCTTTGGAGTCGTCGTATTCCATTTTCGCCGGTACTACTTCGCAGACATTTGGAATTTCGCTCATCGATACAACTTTGGCGATGTCCAGGTGTGTGGAGTAAGTGTATTCCTCGATGACCGGTTGTTGCTGTGCGACATCAGTCGGACCCTCGTTTGCCATGGCGGTTGCGCACAGACTGCTGAGGGCCAGAACCAATAAAGCTTTCATTTCTAATTCACCTTTTTGAGGTCGAGTGGGGTCACGCAACCTTTTTAGGGTTGCGTGTGGAGCTTGAGTATTTGATGCGTTACTTGGAGAGCTGGATTAACGGCCTTCGTGGGGGCTGTAACGTTGTTAATCGCGGTTGCCTTGTTGGCGAGGTGAATTTTAGGGAGTCGGGCGCGGGGTAAACAGACCGGGTTTTGATAAACACTTTTGGCATATTTGGTAACAATCCCCGCGCGGCCCCTGTAGGAGCTGTCGAGTGCAACGAGGCTGCGATCTATTGATCTTGCTTTGGAGATCAAAAGATCGCAGCCTGCGGCAGCTCCTACAACCATCGTCGAATGGTTCTATGGGCCCCACCCGGCTACAACGGGGTCATACAAAAACAACTATTACACCGAGGTAGGAAAGATGAGTGCGGCTTCTCTGTATCCCGTTCGTCCCGAGGTTCTGGCAAACACGCTGACTGACGAGGCGACCTACAAAGCCATGTACCAGCAGTCGGTCGTCAACCCTGACGGCTTCTGGCGCGAGCAAGCCAAGCGTCTGGACTGGATCAAGCCCTTCACCACGGTGAAACAGACCTCGTTCGACGATCACCATGTCGACATCAAGTGGTTTGCCGACGGCACCCTGAATGTGTCCTATAACTGCCTCGACCGTCATCTGGCCGAGCGCGGCGATCAAGTCGCGATCATCTGGGAAGGCGACGATCCTTCCGAGAGCCGCAACATCACCTACCGCGAACTGCACGAGCAAGTGTGCAAACTGGCCAACGCCCTGCGCGGTCAGGACGTGCACCGTGGCGATGTGGTGACCATTTACATGCCGATGATCCCCGAAGCCGTGGTCGCCATGCTGGCCTGCACCCGGATCGGCGCGATTCACTCGGTGGTGTTCGGCGGTTTCTCGCCGGAAGCCCTGGCCGGTCGCATCATCGACTGCAAATCGAAAGTGGTGATCACCGCTGACGAAGGCATCCGTGCCGGCAAGAAGATTTCCCTCAAGGCCAACGTCGACGACGCCCTGACCAACCCGGAAACCAGCAGCATCCAGAAAGTCATCGTGTGCAAGCGCACCGGTGGCGACATCAAGTGGAACCAGCATCGCGACATCTGGTACGAAGACCTGATGAAGGTCGCGGGCACCGTTTGCGCGCCGAAAGAGATGGGCGCCGAAGAAGCGTTGTTCATCCTTTATACCTCCGGTTCCACTGGCAAGCCGAAGGGCGTGCAGCACACCACCGGCGGTTATCTGCTGTATGCGGCGATGACCCACGAACGCGTGTTCGACTACCGCCCAGGCGAAATCTACTGGTGCACCGCCGACGTCGGCTGGGTCACCGGCCACAGTTACATCGTCTACGGGCCGCTGGCCAACGGCGCGACCACCGTGCTGTTCGAAGGTGTGCCGAACTACCCGGACATCACCCGGGTGGCGAAGATCATCGACAAGCACAAGGTCAACATCCTCTACACCGCGCCGACCGCGATCCGCGCGATGATGGCCTCGGGTCAGGCCGCGGTTGAAGGCGCCGATGGCAGCAGCCTGCGCCTGCTCGGTTCGGTCGGTGAGCCGATCAACCCGGAAGCCTGGGACTGGTACTACAAGAATGTCGGCAAGTCGCGTTGCCCGATCGTCGATACCTGGTGGCAGACCGAAACCGGCGGCAACATGATGAGCCCGCTGCCGGGTGCTCACGCGCTGAAGCCGGGTTCGGCGGCGCGTCCGTTCTTCGGTGTGGTGCCGGCGCTGGTCGACAACCTCGGCAACATCATCGAGGGCGAGGCCGAGGGCAATCTGGTGATTCTCGATTCGTGGCCGGGTCAGGCGCGTACGCTGTACGGCGATCATGATCGTTTCGTCGATACCTACTTCAAGACCTTCCGTGGCATGTACTTCACCGGTGACGGCGCGCGTCGCGATGCCGACGGTTACTACTGGATCACCGGGCGCGTGGACGATGTGCTCAACGTCTCCGGCCACCGCATGGGCACCGCCGAGATCGAGAGCGCGATGGTCGCGCATCCGAAGGTGGCCGAAGCTGCGGTGGTGGGTGTGCCGCATGACATCAAGGGGCAGGGCATCTATGTCTACGTGACCTTGAAGAATGGCGAGGAGCCGACCGAGCAACTGCGTCTGGAGCTGAAGAACTGGGTGCGCAAGGAGATCGGCCCGATTGCTTCGCCGGACGTGATCCAGTGGGCACCGGGGCTGCCGAAGACCCGTTCGGGCAAGATCATGCGCCGCATCCTGCGCAAGATCGCCACGGCGGAATACGATGGCTTGGGCGATATCTCGACCCTGGCGGATCCGGGTGTGGTGCAGCATTTGATTGATACGCACAAGACCATGAATGTTGCTTAAGCGTTAGAAGCATAGGAGCCCTGTCCGGTGATGCCGGATGGGGCTTTTTTGTGCCTGGTGGATTTGTGTTGATCGGGCTGGCCTCTTCGCGAGCGGGCTCGCTCCCACAAGGAAACGGGCGCATTTCAAATGTGGGAGCGAGCCTGCTCGCGAAGGCGATCTGTCAGACACCGCAGTAGTCAGCTGTAGGAAGCCGCAACACCCCAACCAATAATTATCGATCTCCCCCGTCAGGCCTTTCCCGCTGTTACCCGCCACAACCCAATGTGTAACCGCCCGCGCCAAACCGGGGCGAAGGGAAACGCGGTGCGCCGTTTTAGAGCCGCCAAAGCCCCGCGGAAAAATAAGACATAACGCTGCGCTTGCCGGATTAGAAGGGTTTGCGAATAATGGGCCCGCAACTTGCAACATGTATCGGTTCACTGTCTTTCGCTCTTGCATGAAATTGCAGGGCTGTCAATGAGCTCAAACCGCTTTCTCGGTGCATCTGTAATTAGTTGTCGCATTGAAGAAATATCGGCTTCGGGCCTGTCGTTAGAATGCCGATCACTCGCTCATCGTGGCTGACGTTGAAATCGCCTGCGGTTTCAACGGGAAATTTCCGCCGATGCGCAACCGATTTCCGATTCACCCATTCGCATATTGGGCTGTCGCTCACTCTGCCGTTTTTGCCCTTTACCGATGGAGTCCCAAGATGAAGAAACTTGTGCTGCTTGGCGCCCTGGCACTGTCCGTGCTGTCGCTGAATGCCGTCGCTGACGAAAAACCTGTGAAGATCGGCATCGAAGCGGCTTACCCTCCATTCGCTTCGAAAGCACCGGACGGCAGCATCGTCGGTTTCGACTACGACATCGGCAACGCGCTGTGCGAAGAGATGAAGGTCAAGTGCGTATGGGTCGAGCAAGAGTTCGACGGCCTGATCCCGGCACTGAAAGTGCGCAAGATCGACGCCATCCTGTCGTCGATGTCGATCACCGAAGATCGCAAGAAGTCGGTCGACTTCACCAACAAGTACTACAACACCCCGGCGCGTCTGGTCATGAAGGCCGGCACTCAGGTCAGCGAAGGTCTGGCTGAGCTGAAAGGCAAGAACATCGGCGTACAGCGTGGCTCGATCCACGAGCGTTTCGCCCGCGAAGTTCTCGCTCCATTGGGCGCCGAGATCAAGCCGTACGGCTCGCAGAACGAAATCTACCTCGACGTGGCTGCCGGTCGCCTCGACGGTACCGTGGCTGACGCCACCCTGCTGGACGATGGTTTCCTGAAAACCGACGCCGGCAAAGGCTTCGCTTTCGTTGGCCCGGCCTTCACCGACGTCAAATACTTCGGCGACGGCGTGGGTATCGCAGTGCGCAAGGGCGACGCCCTGAAAGACAAGATCAACACTGCCATCGCGGCCATCCGCGAAAACGGCAAATACAAAGCAATCCAGGACAAGTACTTCGCCTTCGACATCTACGGCAAGTAAGACGTCTCTGCGACAAGTCCGAAATGGCGCAAGCAACAGAATCTCTGCGGTTTGCGCCATTTTTTCATCCCAACTTTCGAGGACCTGAATCATGTTGAAAGGCTACGGGGCTGTCATCCTCGATGGCGCATGGCTGACGCTTCAGCTCGCCTTGTCGTCCATGGCTCTGGCCATCGTTCTCGGGCTGATCGGTGTCGCGTTGCGCCTGTCGCCGGTGCGCTGGCTGGCGTGGCTGGGCGACCTGTATTCGACGGTGATCCGCGGCATTCCCGATCTGGTGCTGATCCTGCTGATCTTCTACGGGGGTCAGGACTTGCTCAACCGCGTCGCGCCGATGCTCGGCTATGACGACTACATCGACCTGAACCCGCTGGCCGCCGGTATCGGCACCCTCGGTTTCATCTTCGGTGCGTACCTCTCGGAGACCTTCCGTGGCGCGTTCATGGCGATCCCCAAAGGCCAGGCCGAAGCGGGCATGGCGTACGGCATGAGCAGTTTTCAGGTGTTCTTCCGGGTGATGGTGCCGCAGATGATTCGTCTGGCGATTCCCGGCTTCACCAATAACTGGCTGGTACTGACCAAGGCCACCGCGCTGATTTCCGTGGTCGGTCTGCAAGACATGATGTTCAAGGCCAAGCAGGCGGCAGATGCCACGCGCGAGCCTTTCACCTTCTTCCTCGCAGTGGCGGCGATGTACCTGGTGATCACCAGTGTCTCGTTGCTGGCATTGCGTCACCTTGAGAAGCGCTACTCGGTAGGCGTAAGGGCGGCTGATCTATGATCTTCGACTACAACGTCATCTGGGAGGCACTGCCGCTGTACTTCGGCGGCCTGCTGACCACCCTCAAACTGCTTGCGCTGTCGCTGTTTTTCGGTCTGCTGGCGGCACTGCCGCTGGGGCTGATGCGCGTCTCGAAAAACCCGCTCGTCAACGGCGCCGCGTGGCTGTACACCTACGTGATTCGCGGCACGCCGATGCTGGTTCAGCTGTTCCTGATCTACTACGGTCTGGCCCAGTTCGAGGCGGTACGCGAAAGCTTCCTGTGGCCGTGGCTGTCGAGCGCAACGTTCTGTGCCTGCCTGGCTTTTGCGGTCAACACCAGCGCCTACACCGCGGAAATCATTGCCGGCAGCCTCAAGGCCACGCCGAACGGTGAGATCGAAGCGGCCAAGGCCATGGGCATGTCGCGCTTCAAACTATACAAGCGCATTCTGCTGCCGTCGGCCCTGCGCCGCGCGCTGCCGCAGTACAGCAACGAAGTGATCATGATGCTGCAGACCACCAGTCTGGCGTCGATCGTGACCCTGATCGACATCACTGGCGCGGCACGTACCGTCAACGCGCAGTTCTACCTGCCGTTCGAGGCGTACATCACCGCTGGCGTGTTCTACCTGTGCCTGACCTTCATTCTGGTCAAGCTGTTCAAGCTGGCCGAGCGTCGCTGGTTGAGCTACCTCGCGCCACGGAAGCACTGATATGCAACGCATCGACCACGTATTGCCGTGGAGCCACCTGGGCAGCGAGCGCAAGGTTTCGATTTTTCGTTTCGGTGAGGGCGAGCGCAAGGCCTACATCCAGGCCAGCCTGCACGCCGATGAACTGCCGGGCATGCGCACCGCCTGGGAGCTGAAAAAGCGCCTCGGCGAACTCGAAGCCCAAGGCTTGCTCAACGGCGTGATCGAGCTGGTGCCGGTGGCCAATCCGATCGGTCTCGGGCAGTTGCTGCAAGGCAATTTCCAGGGCCGTTTCGAGGCGGGCAGCGGCAAGAATTTCAATCGTGATTTCGTCGAGCTCAGCGCGCCGGTCGCGGCAGCGCTGGGCGACAAGCTCGGTGATGATCCGCACGCCAACGTGCGCCTGATCCGCCAGGCAATGGCCGACCACTTGGCCGGCTTGCCTGAAGCGAGCAGCCAGTTGCAGGGCATGCAGCGTGTGCTGCTCAGCCACGCCTGCAGCGCCGATGTGGTGCTGGATCTGCACTGCGATGCCGAAGCCGCGCTGCACATGTACGCGCTGCCGCAGCACTGGCCGCAGTGGCGTTCGCTGTCGGCGCACCTGAACGTCAAGGTTGGTTTGCTCGCGGAAGATTCCGGCGGCAGCTCGTTCGATGAAGCCTGCTCCTTGCCGTGGCTGCGCCTGTCGCGGCAGTTCCCCGATGCGCAGATTCCGCTGGCGTGTCTGGCGACGACCATCGAGCTTGGCGGGCAGGCCGACACCGGCCGCGTCGAAGCCGAGGCTTACGCCGAAGGCATTCTGGCGTTCCTTGCCGAGCAAGGCCTGATCACTGGCGAGTGGCCGAACCCGATACACGAAGCGTGCGAAGGCATGCCTTTCGAAGGCACCGAATTGTTGTTCGCGCCGCACCCCGGTGTGGTGAGTTTTTCCCGCAAGCCCGGCGAATGGGTCGAGGCGGGCGACGAGATTTTTCAAGTGATCGACCCTGTGTCCGATCGGGTCAGCACGGTATGTGCTGGTACGTCCGGGGTGCTGTTTGCCATTGAACGGCTGCGCTATGCCCAACCCGGTTTCTGGCTGGCCAAGGTGGCGGGGCGCGAAGCGCTGCGTCACGGGCGCTTGCTCAACGACTGACTGACTGTTTTTGTGAGAACCGACCGCATGTACAAACTTGAAGTCCAAGACCTGCATAAACGCTATGGCAGTCACGAAGTGCTCAAGGGTGTGTCCCTGAAAGCCGCCGCCGGCGATGTGATCAGCATCATCGGCTCCAGTGGCTCCGGCAAAAGTACTTTCCTGCGCTGCATCAACCTGCTCGAGCAGCCGCACGCCGGCAAGATCCTGCTCAACAACGAAGAGCTGAAACTGGTGGCGAACAAGGACGGCGCGCTGAAAGCCGCTGATCCGAAACAGCTGCAACGCATGCGTTCGCGCCTGTCGATGGTGTTCCAGCATTTCAACCTGTGGTCGCACATGACCGCG
>NZ_RAZO01000246.1:0-13975 GCF_004307535.1 Pseudomonas sp. Sample_9 | reverse complement strand
TTCGCGCCTGTCGATGGTGTTCCAGCATTTCAACCTGTGGTCGCACATGACCGCGCTGGAAAACATCATGGAAGCGCCAGTGCATGTGCTTGGCGTGTCCAAGGCCGAAGCCCGCGAAAAGGCCGAGCATTACCTGAACAAGGTCGGCGTGGCCCATCGCAAGGACGCGTTCCCGGGGCACATGTCCGGCGGCGAGCAGCAGCGCGTGGCGATCGCCCGTGCGCTGGCGATGGAGCCGGAAGTGATGCTGTTCGACGAGCCGACTTCGGCCCTCGACCCGGAACTGGTCGGCGATGTGCTGAAGGTGATGCAGGCGCTGGCGCAGGAAGGTCGCACCATGGTTGTGGTGACCCACGAAATGGGCTTCGCCCGTGAAGTGTCGAACCAGTTGGTGTTCCTGCACAAAGGCGTCGTCGAAGAAAGCGGCAACCCGCGCGAAGTGCTGGTCAACCCGCAGTCGGAGCGCTTGCAGCAGTTCCTGTCGGGCAGCCTGAAATAAATCAGGGCTGCCGTTGTGCACCAGATTAGGTCATGCTTCGCGACCTGAAGCCTGACCCAGATCCCCTGTAGGAGCTGCCGAGTGCAACGAGGCTGCGATCTTTTGATCTTGTTTTTCGAAAATCAAAAGATCGCAGCCTTCGGCAGCTCCTACATGGATCTGTGTCGGACTCAGGATTTGTATTCATTTCCGGGCTAGCATTGGCCCATGCCTTCATCACCGTTGTTCGTTTCGGATTGCCCGCCCATGACTGCCCATCGAATTGGTTTCCTGATTTGGCCCAGCACTAAAGCGTTGACGCTGGCGCTGGCGGAGGAGGCCTTGCGTGTTGCGCAGCGGGTGCACCCGGACGTGGTTTACGAACTGTCGTTCCTGCAGGCCGAGCCGCAGAGCGAAGGGGCCTGGCAATTGCCCGGCGAACCCTGGGCCGGCAAGCTCGAGAATTTCCAGAAACTGTTCCTGCTCGCTGACGAGCCACCGACCACCCTGGCGCCGGCGCTGAGCAGTGCGCTCAAGCAACTGGTGCGTGCCGGTTGCGTGATCGGTGGGCTGTCGGCCGGTGTCTATCCCTTGGCCCAGCTCGGTTTGCTCGACGGTTATCGCGCCGCCGTGCACTGGCGCTGGCAGGACGATTTTGCTGAGCGCTTCCCGAAAGTCATCGCCACCAGTCATCTGTTCGACTGGGATCGCGATCGCCTGACCGCTTGTGGTGGCATGTCGGTGCTCGACCTGCTGCTGGCGGTGCTGGCCCGCGATCACGGTGCGGAACTGGCCGGTGCGGTGTCGGAAGAACTGGTGGTCGAGCGCATCCGCGAGGGCGGTGAGCGTCAGCGCATTCCATTGCAGAATCGCCTCGGCTCCAGCCATCCGAAGCTCACCCAAGCGGTGTTGCTGATGGAAGCCAACATCGAAGAGCCGCTGACCACCGACGAAATCGCCCAGCATGTGTGCGTATCCCGCCGGCAGTTGGAGCGGATCTTCAAGCAATACCTCAACCGCGTGCCGAGCCAGTACTACCTGGAATTGCGCCTGAACAAGGCCCGGCAGATGTTGATGCAGACCAGCAAGTCGATCATCCAGATCGGCCTGTCCTGTGGCTTCTCCTCGGGGCCGCATTTTTCCAGCGCCTATCGCAATTTCTTCGGTGCCACGCCGCGGGAAGATCGCAACCAGCGGCGCAGCAGCAGCCCGTTCGAATTGTCGTCAGTGCCGCCGGAGCGCGGCTGACAGCGCGTCAGTCAGGGTCGCTCGGCGGTAACGGTCGCTCCTCGCCATCGGAAAAATCCGAATCCATGAAATCGTCAAATTCATTCCAGGCGGGAGTAC
Source organism: Pseudomonas sp. Sample_9 (assembly GCF_004307535.1). Lineage (NCBI taxonomy): Bacteria > Pseudomonadati > Pseudomonadota > Gammaproteobacteria > Pseudomonadales > Pseudomonadaceae > Pseudomonas > Pseudomonas sp. Sample_9. The sequence goes on along the minus strand of NZ_RAZO01000246.1, from coordinate 12,150 downwards.
TCGATGCGCGCGTCTCGATGTCGTGCGCGCCAAGGGCCGTGTTGTACCTGTCCAGACGTTGCTGACTTTCCGCTTGCAGCGGATTTGCGCTGAAATCGTACTCGGTCATCATGATGTCGGGACGGGACGGAAACCCGGACGGCAACGCCCTGATTCTGTTGTTGGACAGGTCAGCCTTGCGCAACTGAGTCAGCCGGAACAAGCCAGCGGGCGGCATGGTCAGGCCGGTGTTGCTCAGGTCCAGCAACTGAAGGTCGGGAAAGTGGATCAGATCGGGGCTGTGCCCCAGTGGGTTGTTACTCAAATCCAGAGAACCGAGATTTTTCAGCGGTGCGAAAGCCTCTGCCGTGCGGGCAGTCATTGCGATCTCACAGCCCGAGAGGTTCAGGCTACTCAGGGTTTCGAGGCCAAAGACCGGCGCAGGAACCCGACGTAACGGGTAATTGCGGATATCCAGCACCCTGAGCCGGGGAAACAGCTCCAGCAAGCGATCGACGGGAGGAGGAGTGCTCGCCGTGCTGGTCAGCCGCAATTGGTCGATGTAATCGAAACGCCCAGACAGCGGCGGCAGCTCGCCGGTGAACGAAAGGTCGCAGACGAACTCGCCGTCCATGGGGTTGACCGGGAAGTGCCGCAGGCGTTTTTCCAGGTTGTCCTTGAAGCGTTGGCGCTGGACGACTTGCTCGCGCCACGCTTCATTTTCCGGCACGCCCTGGTTAACCGAATCAGTGGGCGTTGCATTGACCCAGGCATCAAGATTGCCGAGTAACGAGGTGAGCTCGGTCTGCCGACGCAGCAGTTCGCTGCGTCCGTCCGCCATTGAACCGGGCAGGCGATAGACCAGGTCATTGGCATCGAAGGCAGTCAACCCCGGGTACAGCGTCTGGGCCAGATCGAGATCCGCCTGTTCGGCCCAGACACCGAAATTGTCGTCCTTGAGCAGGTAGCACGCCTTGATCTGTTCGCGCGAGGTGGCAGACAGTGGATTGGCAGCCAGATCCACGCCGCGGTTGGCGAAAACCGTGAGGTCCTCAGGTAATCCGATGATGTTGTTTTCGCCCAGCAGCGCCGTTTTCAGGCGCGCAGGTCGATCCAGCCCGGCGGGCACACGCTCGATTCCCGTGCGGATCAGATCGATGAAGGTCAGGTTGGCAAGCGTCGATACATCGGGCGTCTGGCCCAGCGGATTACCGAACAGATCCAGCGCCGTCAGGCGACTCAGGGTCGACAACGTGGCTTGTCCGGCAGTATCGAGGGTGATATTGCATCGGCTGAGCATGAGCGTTTCAAGCGAAGGCATGCGCTCCAGCGCTTGCGGGATTCGGCCCAGTGCGAAACCAGGCAATTCCAGTCCCTCCAGCCCAGTGAAGCAATCGAGAAAGCCATCGGCAATACTCAGCTGTGGATTGCCCTGGATTTTCAGGTGCGTGATCTGGCTGAAATCGGCGCTCAGCTGTGGCAGTTCGCCGACGAATGGAGCCTCGGTAGTCAAGACTTCCAGGCGCAGATCCGGCATGTCGATACGACTGCCGCGCCAGAGATCCTCAAGACTTTCGCTGAACTGGTTTCGCGCCTCAAGTTGCGCTGCTCTTTGCTGCGCGGTCCAGAGTTGGCCCGTTGTCGGATCATGACTCGGTACGCGCTGCTGCCACGCTTCGAGGTCGCTGAGCAGTCGGGTCACTTCGGCATCCCAGCTCATCAGTTGCGCCGTACCTGCCTGCAATGTGCCGGGGAGGCGATAGATCATGTCGATGGCCATATCGTCTCTCAAGTGCGGGAACACTCTGCGCGCCATCGCAACGTCATTCGGGGCGGGCAGTATGCCGAAGTGGCGATTGTGTTCGGCATGGTAGGTCTTGATTCGCTCGCGAGCAGCCAGAGACAGCGGATTGCCGGCCAGCCGCACGCCGGCGGTGCGATTCGGATTTGCGCTGAACAATGCTTCCGGCAACTGTGTGATCTTGTTGTCGTTGAGATACAGGGACTGCAAAGCCGGGTGTTCGGCAATACCTTCGGGCAGAGACGAGAGATTGCAACGGGTCAGAAAAGCGTCCTGCAATGCCGGCATCGTCTGTAGATCGGGTGTCACGGTCAGTGGATTGTTGCTCAGGTCCAGACGCTTGAGCTTGCTCAGCGACACGAGCACATCATGTCCGGCGGAGGTGTAGTTGATGGCGCAGCCGTCCAGGCGCAGCTGTTCGATATTGTTCAGGTTGGCGATGAAGGGCGGAATTTCATTCAGCGCGAATTTCTTCATTTGCAGCACCCGCAGCTCGACAAAGGACTCAACGAACGTGTCTATGCCGGTGATCGCTGCATTGCCCGTCAGCTTCAGGGTTGAGACATGGCTGAAGTCGACGTTCAGGCGAGGCATCTGGCCGACGAATTTCAGATCGGTCACAAGGGCCGTGCTGCGCTTGCCGTCCACTTTGGACCGCTGGCGCCAGAAAGCCTCCAGGTCTTGCTTGAATGCGGTCCGTGCCGAATGCTGTTGCGCCTGCTCCATTTCCGAAAGCTCACGGCCTGTGATCGGATGCGTGGACGGCGTTTCCTGCACCCAGCGCTCGAGATCCAGTTGCATCTGCGCCAGCTCCGCTTTCCAGCGAAGCAGTTGCGCGCGGCTGTCGGCCAGATTGCCCGGCAGATCGTAGATCATGCCGCTGGCCTTCTGCTGATCGAGATTGGCGAACAATTCCTGCGCCAGGCCAATGTCCTCGTCGGCGGCCATGACATGGAAGTCCTTGCGATGGCTGCGATAGTAGGTCTGGACGTTGTCGCGCGCCTCGGTCGACAAGGGATTGTCGGAAAGATCAATGCTGCCGCTGCGCTCGGCAGGCAGATCGAACAGGGCGTCCGGTAATTGCGTGATGCGATTGCCGGACAGAATTGCGGAGCGCAGATTCGGGTGGCTGGCCAGTCCATCCGGGACAACGCTGAGGCCGCTGTTGGACAGGTCAATGTCCCACAGCCGGGGCAACAGGTTGAGGTCGGGGAAGGTTCCCAACGGGTTATCGCTCAGATCCAGTTGGTGCAGATGGTCGAAAGACAGCAGCGCCGCCTGATTCTCCGGAGTCAACAGCACGCCGCAGTTTTTCATCTGCAGTTGGAACAGACGAGTCAGCGTATTCATCGGCAACGCCTTCGGTTCGAGTTCGAAGTTGTTCAGCTTGAGCCTGGTCAGTTGGGGGAAGCACTCCAGAAACGGCGCGATCGCCGAAATCTCCCGATTGCCAGTCAGGGTCATATCGTAAACGTGCTCGAAGTTTGCGCTGAGCACGGGCATGTCACCACTGAACGCAGCGCTGGCCTCAAGACTGCCCTCGCGAGTGGACACGGATCTGCTGCGCCAGAACTGCTCAAGTTGTTGCGCGAAGCTCCGCCTGGCATCCAGCTCACGCGTCTGTTCGGCGATCGGCAGGCGTTCACCTGTTTCAGGGTGAAACGTGGCCGCCTGGTTGATCCATTGGCTGAGTTCCAGGTTCAACTGGCTGACCTCGGCTTCCCAGAGCGCCAACTGGGCACGGGCCTCAGTCAGTGTTCCGGGCAAGCGGTAGAACACTTTGGTGGCTTGCTCCTCGTTGAGGTCAGGGAACAATGCGATGGTGCGCTGCAGATCTGCGCGCTCCGGACGAATGTCGAAGTGTCGGCCGGAGTATTCATGGAAGTTTTTCACGCGTTCGCGCGCCGCTGGGGTCAGCGGGTTGTCAGCGAAGGTGAAGTTATCGCTCAAGGAGGGGGGCAAATTGAAGAACCCTTCGGGCACCGCTGTCAGGCGATTGCCATCGAACTGGCCGGAACTCAGCCGAGGATGATCCAACAGGTCATCTGGCAGACTATGTATGCCGGTCCGCGACAGATTGACGTAACGCAACGAGGGCAACGCGTGCAGGTCGGGTGGCAAACCGAGGGCGTTGCCCTGCAGATCGAGGATGGTCAGCTGTGGCATGGAGGCGAGCACTGCCTGCGTGGTGATCGTAAGGCTCAGCCCGCATTTGCGCATTTTCAGTTCGCGCAGATAAGGCATGTGTGTGAGTGCCTGAGGCAGCGACGGCAGCCTCAGGTTTTGTGCATCGAGAATCCGTAATCGCGGAAACTGTCGCAGAAAACTGTCCAGTGAGCCCGGCGTGGCGCCGCCATCAAGGATCAGGGTGGTGATATGCCTGAGGTCAGCCGACAGCGTGGGCAGGTCGCCGATGATCGGGTGCACAAGCTTCATGGCGTGACCTGATGCCATGGCGTAATCATCGAGGTCGGTAGGGTACTCCCGACGCCAGCCTTTGAGGATTTCTTCCCTGAGCAATCGTCGGTTCTGGATTTCCGCGCGTTTCTGCACCGGGGTGAGTGCAATGCCGGTATCGGGATGACTGAGGGGCGGGTTGTTGGCCCAGACATGCAGCTCGTTCTGTAATTGCAGGTATTCATCCTGCAGCCGCTGGATCTCAGCGCGCTGGCCCAGCGGACTGGCGCGCATGTTCTGCTCCACTGTGCTGATCTGCAGGTCGGTCAGCTTCGGGTAAAGCGCGCGGATGTCCTGCCGGTAGCCTTCCAGGATTTCCTCATCGCTTTGTTCAACTCGGGAATAACCGTCGCTGCCCAGCAGCCTTAGCGTATCGAAGACCGGTGGCCGAATCGGCGTCTCCTGTAGCACGACGCGCAGCTCTTCACGTTCCATGGCGCGTTCGCGGATGGCGGCTTTCAGCACGTTGCCCTGGCCCACCCTGATATTGAGACTGCTGCGCTCACTGTCGGGCAATGCGTACAACAGGCTGGAATGGAAATCGCCGAATGAGTGCAGTGCCTGGCCGCGGTCGTCGAAGGGCTGATAGCGCCCGTCATCGCGCCTGACCAGTACCTTTTGTTCAGGCGCGTCCTCGCGCCCGATGCTGTCGACCACCGGACCCTCGTAGCGACCGTCGCGGATTTCGATCCGCACATCGCCGCTCCAGCCCGGCAGGAATTTCAGGCTGTGCAGCGACAGCGAGTCGGAATCGGAATTTTTCACCGAGTCCAGTTCGAGCCCCTCGTAGGCCCGGGTCATGCGCACTTCCTGGCTGGCCAATTGCATCAGTTCCTGTTGGCGCGGTGGCAGCTGTCCATCGCTGATCTGTAGCAGTTCACCCCCCGTGGCAGTGTCGAGCAGCTCGCGGGTGATGCTCGCTGGTAATTCGGGGTTGTGAGTCTTGAGCTGTTGCGCCAGCGGATCGTCGAGGTGCTGCAAGGCTCGATAGCGGGATTCGAACAGTGCGCTTCGGTGCGTTCTGGCGAGCTCGACCACTTGCTTGCGCAGGGTCTGGCAGCGCACGTCCAGTGGCGGGGTCGCGGTGAAGGGTTCTGCGAGCAGTGCCTTGATCTGTGCTTGATCGAGAACCGAAAGCAGGCTTTTGAGCAGGTCGCCGCCGATCAATTGATCCTGACGCAACTCCGTCAACGGCAGGCTTTCGTCTGCGCTGGACTGCCAGAGCAGCTCGCCCTTGCGATCGATCAGGCGCAGGCGCTGGTTGCTGGGCCAGCGGCCATGTTCGCTGAGCAATTGCAGTTGAGTGACCTGGTCGGCGCGCAGAAATTCTTGCGCAACGTCGCTGTCGAGTTGATCGATGAAGCGCTGCAACTGCTGGTCAAGCTTGAAGCGCTGGATGCTGTCGGCCAGCAGCGGCGGGACTTTCTCCTGATTCACATGCATTTTGCGCACGGCATCTTCGCTGCTGCCGCTGACCTGAAGAATGGTTTTGCGCTCGGCCGGGGTAAAGCTCTCTACCGCCGGGCCGATGCGCCGCAGTGCGGTCTCGCCGTCCCATTCCACGGGGCGTTCGAGCTCGGTGTGCCAGGCCCCGTCGCCGTTGTGCCGTACCACAGGCTGATAAGCGTCGGGGCGAGTCGGATGTTCGATGCGGTACTGGCCGGGCACTGTGTGTTCCTGCACGGAAAAATGCGCATCTTCGAGCGGCAGCAACTGTTTGTCCTGATGTGGATGCAGGCCCAGTGCGGTCGGTTGCGAATCCGGTTCGGGCCGGGCCGGGTATTCGTAGCGCTCGAGATCGGGTTGCCAGTAGCGGGTTTCACCATTGGCGAGTTTTACCGATTTGAAACGGTCGATAAACGCTACGACTTCCTTGGGCAAGACGTTGCGAAACTCAGCCGAGGCAATCGCACCGCCAAGCGCAAACATGCCCAACTGGATCAGCGATTCCACGGTGCCCATCAGATGTTCGAAGGCTTCGGTGGTGCGGCCCTGCGCCCATTCGATGATGCCTTCGAACGCTTCGTCGAGCATCTGGTAAGCCATGTACCCCATCATGACTTCGCCCAACACCGGTACGAAGGGGGCGACGATCAGTGCGGCGGTCTGGGCGATCGTGGAAATGATGTCGACCACCGAGTCCCAGAACGCCCAGCGTGCCTTCTGGTCGACTGCTGCGGTGGGCACGGCGATGCTGCGGCCGTCATTGAAAATCTTGTTCAGTTTCGTCTGATAGAGGTGCTGCCACAGGTCGTCCTGAAACGGCACCAGCGCAGTCTGCAGATCGGGTCGCTCCACAGGCGCCTCGCGCCAGGCCGGCAGGGAGCTGCCGGGTTCGTGGGGATGCCACTTGATTTCGCTGAGACGGCTGTTGAGGGTGCCGAAGAAAAATCCGCGCTGTTCATGATTGACGAAGCGGCTGAAGAACCGCTGGTACTCCCTGGAGCGCAACTGGCGCGTCAGTTCAACGACCATTTCCAGCGGCGAGGCATATTCCTTGAACGGGTGCTCGGGATCGTCCGGCACATAGGCCACGATCCGCGCGTTGGTCCGCGACACGGTCAAATCCGGCCCGAAGACAACGATGCCGGTCAGTGGCGCGCAGAGCATCGTCACGTCATGGCACAACAAGGGCGCACCATGGATGTAGATGCCTTTCATGCCATCGAGCAGGGCCTCGACCAGGCGCACTGCGTTCTCTGACACATCGCGGTTCATCCGTGCCCATTGCAAAGCGGCTTTCATGGCAGCCTTCTCGCTGGCGTCCAGCTTGCTGCGCAATACCGAGGCGACCATGGGATCGGAGTAGCCGAGATTTTCTTCCAGGCTGGCTTGATACTTCGCGCCGACATCCAGTCGGCGACACAACTGGGTGAACGCGGCGATGCTCATCGTTGATTTGATCGCGGGCAAGGTGTCGAACTGTCCCGTCGTGGTCGGTGGCGTGGTGAAAGTTGACTCGGCTTCGAAGGCGTCGGTGCGGGTTTCCTTGTCTTCAAAGTTATGCAATGCGGCGTCGAGCAGCGAAATGCTCCACACCCTTGCGCCGGTCTTGATAGGGAACCAGGGAGTGGTGGCAGGGATGTACAAACGCACATAGGTGTTTCTGACATCCAGATCCAGATCGAAAGCGCGTTTCAGTTCTGCCTTGAGCAGGGGCTCGGCGAACGCTGCCGCATCCTGCAAATGCTCCAGGCTTTTATCCACTTCACTCTGGGCACTGATGTGCGCGGCATTCAGACTTTTCATCTGCGCATGCTGCTCGGCTGGAGCGGTCTTGAGCGGTTCGGGCAGTTGCGGGACGCTCTTCTTCAGTGCGTCTCGCCGTGTGGCCGAGATGTCGCCCAGCCAGTCGGGGATCGCCTTTTTCAGCGGTTGGTAATGCTCAGCGGGATGTCGCGCGTCGTTGGCGACAGTCGGGGTTGCCGGTGGGTGTCCTTCAGACAGGTGCATGGCCATTCCTTGGCGTTGGGAAGAGCCCTCAGCAAATCAGCAGCCAGCGCACCTCGTGCGGTACATATTTATGTCTCTGCCGCGAGGCTGACTTGGTATTCTGCGCGGCCTGCCGCAAATCGGCCGCGCCCGGTAAACTGCGCCTTTGCGACGCTATATGTCGCATTGCCGTAAACCCGGGAAAATCCGGGGTTTGCGCTATAAGAAGTTGTCGCTTGGCGACAAGGCCGGGCACCCAACTGTCCTTACAATCCCCTCATCGCTCGCCAGTTCCAGGCGGGTGTTCCTCTTCAGGAGACTCCGATGTCCGTTGAGCACGCTGCGGTACAACGCGCCGATTTCGACCAGGTAATGGTTCCCAACTACGCGCCTGCCGCTTTCATTCCGGTGCGTGGCGCCGGTTCCCGGGTCTGGGATCAGGCCGGCCGCGAGCTGATCGACTTCGCCGGCGGGATTGCCGTCAACGTCTTGGGCCACGCGCATCCGGCGCTGGTCGGTGCCTTGACCGAACAGGCGAACAAGCTGTGGCACGTGTCCAACGTGTTCACCAACGAACCGGCCCTGCGTCTGGCGCACAAGCTGATCGACGCCACGTTTGCCGAGCGCGTGTTCTTCTGCAACTCCGGCGCCGAAGCCAACGAGGCCGCGTTCAAGCTGGCCCGTCGCGTGGCGTTCGACCGTTTCGGTACCGAGAAATACGAAATCATCGCCGCGCTGAACAGCTTCCACGGCCGTACCCTGTTCACCGTCAACGTCGGTGGCCAGTCGAAGTATTCCGACGGTTTCGGTCCGAAAATCACTGGCATCACCCACGTTCCCTACAACGATCTGGCCGCGCTGAAAGCGGCGGTGTCCGAGAAGACCTGCGCGGTCGTGCTCGAGCCGATCCAGGGCGAGGGCGGCGTACTGCCGGCCGAGCTGGCTTACCTGCAAGGTGCCCGCGAACTGTGCGACGCGAACAACGCGCTGCTGGTGTTCGACGAAGTGCAGACCGGCATGGGCCGCAGCGGCAAGCTGTTCGCTTACCAGCACTACGGCGTGACCCCGGACATCCTCACCAGCGCCAAGAGCCTGGGCGGCGGTTTCCCGATCGCGGCGATGATGACCACCGAAGCGCTGGCCAAACATCTGGTCGTCGGCACCCACGGCACCACTTACGGCGGCAACCCGCTGGCCTGCGCCGTTGCCGAAGCGGTGATCGACGTGGTCAACACCCCTGAAGTGTTGAACGGCGTGAACGCCAAGCACGACAAGTTCAAGACCCGCCTGCAACAGATCGGCGAGAAATACGGCCTGTTCACCCAGGTGCGTGGTCTCGGTCTGCTGATCGGTTGCGTGCTCAGCGAAGCCTGGAAAGGCAAGGCCAAGGACATCTTCAACGCCGCCGAGCAGGAAGGCCTGATGATTCTCCAGGCCGGCCCGGACGTGATCCGTTTCGCCCCGAGCCTGGTGGTGGAAGATGCCGATATCGACGCAGGTCTCGACCGCTTCGAACGTGCTGCGGCGAAGTTGACGCAAGCCTGATGGACCTTTCGGCGCCTGGAGTTTTTCCGGCGCCGAACCAATTTTTGATACCGGGCACATTCACCTGTTGGATTGAACCTGTGGTGAGGGGATTTATCCCCGATGGGCTGCGCAGCGGCCCCAGATTTTTGGGGGTGCTTCGCCCCCCCAGCGGGGATAAATCCCCTCGCCACAAGTCCCATTCCTGCATCGATCTTTATGTGGGCCCGGTTTTTTCTGTGAATATTGAAGAGAAAGGAGTGACACCATGCTGGTGATGCGCCCCGCGCAAATGGCTGATCTGGGCGAGGTACAGCGTCTGGCCGCGGACAGCCCGATTGGTGTCACTTCCTTGCCGGATGACGTGGAACGTCTGAGCGACAAGATCGCCGCGAGCGAAGCTTCGTTTGCCGCCGAAGTGAGCTTCAACGGTGAAGAGAGTTACTTCTTTGTCCTTGAAGACTCGAGCACCGGCAAACTGGTCGGCTGCTCGGCCATCGTCGCTTCCGCCGGTTATTCGGAGCCGTTCTACAGCTTCCGCAACGAGACCTTCGTTCACGCCTCCCGCGAGCTGAAGATCCACAACAAGATCCACGTGCTCTCGCAGTGCCACGACCTGACGGGCAACAGCTTGCTGACCAGTTTCTACGTGCAGCGCGAGCTGGTCGGATCGCCATGGGCCGAGCTCAATTCCCGTGGCCGCCTGCTGTTCGTCGCCAGCCACCCGGAGCGTTTTGCCGATTCGGTGGTGACCGAGATCGTCGGTTACAGCGACGAGAATGGCGATTCGCCGTTCTGGGATGCGATCGGGCGTAACTTCTTCGACCTCAACTACGCCGAGGCCGAGCGCCTGTGCGGGCTGAAAAGCCGCACCTTCCTCGCCGAACTGATGCCGCATTACCCGATCTACGTGCCGCTGCTGCCGGATTCCGCCCAAGAGGCGATGGGCCAGGTGCACCCACGGGCGCAGATCACCTTCGACATCCTGATGCGCGAAGGCTTCGAGACTGATCACTACATCGACATCTTCGACGGCGGCCCGACCCTGCATGCGCGGGTTTCCGGGATCCGTTCGATCGCCCAGAGCCGCGTGGTGCCGGTGAAGATCGGCGAGCCGGTCAAAGGCGCCGGACGCCAGTACCTGGTGGCTAACGCACAGTTGCAGGATTACCGCGCGGTGTTGCTGGAGCTGGATTACGCGCCGGGCAAACCGGTGACGCTGGATATGGAAGCAGCCGAAGCCCTGGGCGTCGGTGAAGGTGCCAGCGTGCGCCTGGTGGCGGTTTAACGCCTTAGCGAGTTTCACGGGTGGCGCGAGCGGCCCGTTTGAGGAGATAGCATGATTGTTCGTCCCGTACGCAGCAGCGATTTATCCGCGCTGATCGACCTGGCCCGCAGCACCGGCACCGGCCTGACTACCTTGCCGGCCAACGAAGAGCGCCTGACCCACCGGGTCGGCTGGGCCGAGAAGACCTTTCGCGGCGAAGCCGGGCGTGGCGATGCCGACTATCTGTTCGTGCTCGAAGACGATGACGGCCGCGTGGTGGGGATTTCCGCCATCGCCGGCGCGGTTGGCCTGCGTGAGCCCTGGTACAACTTCCGCGTCGGTCTGACGGTCAGCGCTTCGCAAGAGCTGAACATCTACCGCGAAATCCCGACGCTGTTTCTGGCCAACGACCTGACCGGCAATTCCGAGCTGTGCTCGCTGTTCCTGCACGCCGATTACCGCAACGGCCTCAACGGCCGGATGCTGTCCAAGGCGCGCATGCTGTTCATCGCTGAGTTCCCGGAGCTGTTCGGCAACAAGATCATCGCCGAAATGCGTGGCGTGTCCGACGACGCCGGGCGCTCGCCGTTCTGGGAAAGCCTCGGCCGCCATTTCTTCAAGATGGAATTCAGCCAGGCCGATTACCTGACCGGCGTCGGCAACAAGGCGTTCATCGCCGAACTGATGCCGAAATTCCCGCTGTACACCTGCTTCCTCTCGCCGGACGCGCGCAACGTCATCGGCCAGGTGCACCCGGACACCGAGCCGGCACTGGCGATGCTCAAGAGCGAAGGCTTCAGTTACCAGGGTTACGTCGACATCTTCGACGCCGGCCCGGCCATCGAATGCGAAACCAGCAAGATCCGCGCGGTGCGTGACAGCGAAGCGCTGGTGCTGGCCGTCGGCACGCCGGGCGACGACGCCACGCCGTTCATCATCCACAACCGCAAACGCGAGGATTGCCGCATCACGGCTGCCCCAGCGCGTCTGGCTGCGGGCACCCTGGTGGTCGATCCGCAGACCGCGAAACGTCTTCAACTCAGCGCCGGCGATCAGGTTCGCGCCGTGGCGCTGTCCGCTGCACGGGAGTCGAAATAATGAATTCGCTATACATCGCAGGTGAGTGGCTGGCCGGTCAGGGCGAGGCCTTTCAATCGCTGAACCCGGTGACCCAGCAAGTGCTGTGGGCGGGCGAGGGCGCCACTGCCGCGCAGGTCGAATCGGCGGTTCAGGCTGCTCGCCAGGCATTTCCTCAGTGGGCACGTCGCACCCTCGAGGAGCGCATCAGCGTCCTCGAAGCTTTTGCTGCTGCGTTGAAAAACCACGCTGACGAACTGGCTCGCACCATCGGCGAAGAAACCGGTAAGCCGCTGTGGGAGTCCGCGACCGAAGTCACCAGCATGATCAACAAGATCGCCATTTCGGTGCAGAGCTACCGTGAGCGCACCGGCGAGAAGAGTGGCCCATTGGGCGACGCCACCGCCGTATTGCGCCACAAGCCCCACGGCGTGGTTGCGGTGTTCGGCCCTTACAACTTCCCCGGTCACCTGCCCAACGGTCATATCGTCCCGGCGCTGCTGGCCGGTAACAGTGTGTTGTTCAAGCCCAGCGAACTGACGCCGAAAGTCGCCGAGTTGACGGTCAAGTGCTGGATCGAAGCCGGTCTGCCGGCAGGCGTGTTGAACCTGCT
>NZ_RAZO01000481.1:0-5527 GCF_004307535.1 Pseudomonas sp. Sample_9 | reverse complement strand
CTTGAGTTGATGGTTGGAATGAAAAAGGCCCTGATCGAGAGATCAGGGCCTTTTTTGTTTGTGAGGTGGATTGGATTCTTGTGGTGGGCTTGAGATCCATCCCCCTCACCCCAGCCCTCTCCCCCAAGGGGTAGAGGGGAAAGGGAGCAGATTGGGGAAGCTTCAACTCCTGAGTTCGACTCATGAATTTCAGGTCGGTGTACCTCTGACATTCACCGCGGTCAGTCCCCTCTCCCTCCGGGAGAGGGTTAGGGTGAGGGGCCTCTAGGATTCTATGCCCAATTCATGTTTCACCAACTCAAGCAGCTTCTCCGTATCAATCGGCTTGAGCAGAAAATCCACCACGCTCAAGTGCATCGCTTCGATCGCATCTTTCACGTGGGCATCGCCGGAGACGATGATGATCGGCATCGCTGCCCGCACCGATTCGCGCACCTGGCGAATCAGCTCCAGGCCATCGACATTGCCCATGCGCAGGTCGGTAATCACCAGACCGATCGAAGGCTTTTCATCGAGCATTTTCAGCGCGGTTTCACCGCTGGCTGCGGTCATGCAATGAATGCCATCGAGCGCGAGAATCTCCGACAACAGCTCGCGGGCGTCCTTGTCGTCGTCGACGATCAGGACACGCTGCGGCGGCAGATCAGGTTCGAGCATCACTGCGCTGAGCGCTTCCCGCTCGGCGTCGCTCAAAATATCGTGGTCGGACATGGCGCTCTCTAAATGTTCAAACAATCCCTGGCAAGTCGTCAGACATCACCGGACAGCGCTTCAATGTGCACTTCGTCGGAATTTTTTCCAAGTGGCTAGCGCAAGCTTTTCCGAGCTTTTGCGTAGGTTATTTCCGAAAATCGGCCAATGGTGGCAAAACCTAGACTTACGTCCAATGGGCACCCTGCCCGCCGGGGCCGACCATGGTCGCAACGATCCGACAACAACAATTCGAAAAAGACTGCGGTAATGGTTATGAGCAAAGCGGACGCCTTCACCCAGGCAGGGAAAACCGCGGTGTTGCAGAACATTCAGGGCACCCTGCAATTCCTCCAGCGCTTCCCGCCCTTCAATCAGATGGAACACGCCCACCTCGCCTATCTGGTGGAGCAATGTCAGCTGCGTTTTTTCGCCCAGGGCGAGAGCATCATCAAACCGGCCGACGGCCCGGTGGAACATTTTCATATCGTCAAACAGGGGCGAGTGGTCGGCGAACGCCAGCACATCACCAAACCCGGCACCGAGACCACCTTCGAAATCACCACCGGCGAATGCTTTCCGCTCGCCGCGCTGCTCGGTGAACGCGCCACACGCACCGAACATCTGGCGGGCGAAGACACCTTCTGCCTGCAACTGAACAAACTGGCATTCATCAAACTGTTCGCCCTCTCCAGCGCCTTCCGCGACTTCGCCCTGCGCGGAGTGAGCAGCCTGCTCGATCAGGTCAACCAGCAAGTCCAGCAAAAAGCCGTGGAGACCCTCGGCACTCAATACTCGCTGAACACCCGTCTCGGTGAACTTGCGATGCGCCATCCGGTGACCTGCAGCGCCGAGACGCCGCTGCGTGAAGCGGTGAAGCTGATGCACGAGCAACAGGTCGGCAGCATCGTCGCGGTGGATGAGCACAAGGCGCCGCTGGGGATTTTCACCCTGCGCGATTTGCGCCATGTGGTCGCCGAAGGTGTCGGTGATTTCAGCGACGCCATCGAACAGCACATGACTCGATCACCGTTTTATCTGTCGCCGGATCACAGCGCCTTCGATGCGGCGATCGCCATGACCGAGCGGCACATTGCTCACGTCTGCCTGGTCAAGGATCAGCGCCTGTGCGGCGTGGTGTCCGAGCGTGATCTGTTCTCCCTGCAACGGGTCGATCTGGTGCACCTCGCACGGACCATCCGCAGCGCGCAGCGGGTCGAACAACTGGTGACCTTGCGCGGCGAGATCGGCCAACTGGTCGAACGCATGCTCGCCCACGGCGCGTCGTCGACGCAGATCACCCACATCATCACCCTGCTCAACGATCACACGGTGTGCCGGGTGATCGAACTCACCCTGGCGGAAAAAGGCGACCCGGGCGTGCCGTTCAGCTGGCTGTGTTTCGGCAGCGAGGGCCGGCGCGAGCAGACGCTGCACACCGACCAGGACAACGGCATCCTGTTCGATGCTCGCGATGCGGCGCACGCAGCAGAGATTCGCGGCAAGCTGCTGCCGATTGCCCAGCAGATCAACCACAGCCTGGCGCAGTGCGGCTTCACCCTGTGCAAGGGCAACATCATGGCCGGCAATCCCGAGCTGTGTCTGTCGCGGGCCGAATGGGCGCGGCGCTTTGCCGCGTTCATCCGCGAAGCCACGCCGGAGAACCTGCTGGGCTCGAGCATTTATTTCGACCTGCGTGTGGTCTGGGGCGATGAGCAAGGCTGCGAGCAATTGCGCCGGGGCATCCTCGATCAAGTCGCTGACAACCGTCTGTTCCAGCGCATGCTCGCCGAAAATGCGCTGCGCAACCGCCCTCCCGTTGGGCGCTTCCGTGAATTCGTGCTGGCACGCAAGAACGGCGAGAAGGCCACGCTGGATCTGAAAATCCAGGGCCTGACGCCGTTCGTGGACGGCGCCCGACTGCTGGCGCTGGCCAACGGCATCGACGCCAACAACACCCTCGAACGCTTTCGCCAACTGGTCGATAAAGAGGTCATCGAGCCACTCGACGGCGCGGCGTACGAAGAGGCCTATCACTTCATTCAACAAACGCGGATGCAGCAGCATCAGTTGCAGACCCGGGAGAACCAGCCGTACTCCAACCGCGTCGATCCCGACAGCCTCAATCATCTCGACCGGCGCATCCTGCGCGAATCCCTGCGCCAGGCGCAGCGCCTGCAAAGCAGCCTGACCTTGCGGTATCAGCTATGAGCCTGTTCTCCTGGCTGCGCCCGGCCAGTCCCGTGGTGTCGGCGGACTTGCAGCAGCGGCTGGCGAAGCTGCCGGCGCTTGCCGAGCTGAGCGAATGCAGCCTGCGCGAGCAGCGCTGGGTGGTGCTGGACCTGGAAACCACCGGCCTGAATATGAGCAAGGATCGGGTCCTGTCGATCGGCGCGGTGGTGATCGAGGACGGCGCGATCGATTTCCGTCAGCAGTTCGAACGCACCTTGCAATGCCGCGAATTGAAGCTCAGCCCCAGCGTGCTGATTCATGGCCTCGGCCCTAGTGCAATTGCCGCAGGCAGCGACCCGGCGGAAGCGTTGCTGGAGTTGCTGGAGTTCATCGGCGACAGCCCGGTGCTGGCGTTTCATGCGCCGTTCGATCAGCACATGCTCGGGCGCGCAGTGAAGGAGCACTTGGGGCACAAGCTGCAACATGTGTTTCTGGATGTGGCGGATATCGCGCCGCTGTTATGTCCGCAGGCGCAGATTCGCGAGGCCGGGCTGGATGAGTGGATCGAGTGGTTCCGGCTCGAAGTGTTCGAGCGGCATAACGCGAGTGCCGATGCGCTGGCCACGGCGGAGCTGGCATTGATTCTGTTCAGCCGGGCGCGGGCGCAGCAGATTTACAGTCCGTTGCAGTTGCAGCAGCGGTTGAATCAGTGGAAGCGCAGGCAGCAGGCGCCGTCCTTTTAGAATCATTCAGATCAAAAGCCCCTCATCGGAACGCCGCCCGCCCAGCCCTCTCCCGGAGGGAGAGGGAGCCGATCGTGGTGTCTAAAGCCTTATATCGACCTGAAAGACCGAGTCGATTGAGGAATCGCTGAAAATCGTTCAGGTCGGTGTACCTTCAGAATATCCCCCGATCAGTCCTCTCCCTCCGGGAGAGGGCTAGGGTGAGGGGCTGCCCTTGATTCATCACCTGACCAGTGGCCAATTGCTAACCATTCCCACCTCTGCCAGAATCGCGAACTATTCTCGTTAGTTAACATTTCCCAATCGGTGATATCCGGTGTCGTCAGTGCCCAACCCCCACAGTGAGCTCGTCGGTGCGATGTATCGCGACCATCGCGGTTGGCTGCTGGCGTGGTTGCGGCGCAATGTGGCGTGTCCGCAGCGTGCCGAGGATTTGAGTCAGGACACGTTTGTGCGCCTGCTCAACCGCGACGAACTGCTGACGCCGCGCGAACCTCGGGCGTTTCTGGTGGCGATCGCCAAAGGCCTGTTGTTCGACTACTTCCGCCGCGCCGCGCTGGAACAGGCCTACCTCACCGAACTGATGCTGATCCCCGAAGACGAACAACCGTCGGTGGAAGAACAGCAAATGATCCTCGACGACCTCAAAGCCATCGATCGCCTGCTCGGCAAGCTGTCGACCAAGGCCCGCGCAGCCTTCCTGTACAACCGCCTCGACGGCCTCAGCCACGCCGAGATCGCCGGCAAACTCGGCGTCTCGGTGCCGCGCGTGCGGCAGTACCTGGCGCAAGGCCTGCGCCAGTGCTACATCGCCCTTTACGGTGAACCGACATGACCGCGGCCAGTTCGCGCCCGGTGCCGGCTCATGTGCTGGACGCGGCGATTGCCTGGCAATTGACCCTCGATTCGAGCACCGCGCTGGAGCGCGAAGAATTCGCCAAATGGCATGCGGCCCATGAAGAACATGCCCGCGCCTGGCGCCAGTTGGGCATGCTCGATCAGCGTTTCAGCGCCGCCAAGGGCCCGGCCCGAAGTGCGTTGCTGCAATCGCGCGAAGGCATTCGCCGGCGCGTGCGCAAGCTCGGTAGTGGGCTGGCCAGTGTCGTGGTGCTCATCGGGCTCGGGCTGTTTGTCAGCGAGCGCTACCTGCCGCTGGATTACTGGCTCGCCGATCAGCGTACCGCCACCGGCGAACAGCGCACCGTGCGCCTGTCCGACGGCACTCTGCTCAATCTCAATACCCACAGCGCGGTCGACGTGCGCTTCGATGACAAGCGCCGCTTGATCGTGTTGCAGGAAGGCGAAATCCTCGTCGAAACCGGGCATGGCGATGCGCGGCCGTTTATCGTCGAAACCCGCGAAGGCAGCATGCGTGCGCTGGGCACACGGTTTCTGGTCAAGCGCGAGGACGACGGCACGCGCCTGAGCGTGTTGCAGTCAGCGGTGGCGGCCCATTCCCAGGCCAACCCGCAAGAACAGATTCTGCGCGAAGGCCAGCAGGTGTTGCTGCGCAGTGACGGGCTGGGCTCGATTGCCGCCCTCGCCCCCGGCGCCGATGCCTGGACGCGCGGCATGCTGGTGGTGGACAACGCACGGCTGGGCGATCTGGTGCATGAGCTCGGGCGCTATCGTCGCGGGCATCTGGGCGTGGCGCCGGAAGTGGCCGATCTGCGCATTACCGGCAGTTTTCCGTTGCACGACACCGACAAGGCCCTGAGCGCTTTGCTGCCGACCTTGCCGGTGCAGATCGAGCGGCATACGCCGTATTGGGTCACCGTGGCGAAGGCTGATATCAAGCCTGAGTAATGCGCCGGCAGGAAAACCGCCTTCGCGAGCAGGCTCGCTCCCACACTGGAATGCGATCACCTGTGGGAGCGAGCCTGCTCGCGAAGGCGCCATCAGCCGCACAACCATTTCCTGCA
>NZ_RAZO01000312.1:2939-5558 GCF_004307535.1 Pseudomonas sp. Sample_9 | reverse complement strand
GCGGAGTCCACCTTGCGTCTGTTCCACACCTCCGACTGGCACCTTGGGCAAAACCTGCACGGCCAGGAGCGCGATTTCGAGCACGCGTGTTTTCTCGAATGGCTGCTGCGCCAGTTGCACTTGGCGCAGCCGGATGTGCTGCTGATTGCCGGCGATATCTTCGATACGGTCAATCCGCCGGTCAAAGCTCAGGAACGCCTTTACGATTTCATCGTCAGCGCTCACGAACAGCAGCCGTTGCTGACCATTGTGATGATCGCCGGTAACCATGATTCCGGCTCGCGGATCGAATTGCCGGCGCCGTTGATGCGGCGTTTGCGCACTCACGCGTTGGGGCGGGTGCTGTGGCTGGATGACGGCCAACTCGATGCCGAGCGCCTGTTGCTGCCGCTGCCGAATGCCCAGGGAGAAATCGCCGCGTGGTGTTTGGCGCTGCCGTTTTTGCGTCCGGCGGAAGTCACTGGCGCGCATCTGGGTGACAACTATTTGCGCGGCATTGGTCAGGTGCATGAATGGCTGATCGCGGCGGCCAACGCCAAGCGCCAACCCGGTCAGGCGCTGATCGCCATCAGCCACGCGCACATGGCCGGGGGTTCGGTGTCGGAGGATTCCGAGCGCAGCCTGATCATCGGCAATGCCGAAGCCCTGCCCGCCAGCCTGTTCGGCGAAAGCATCAGCTATGTCGCCCTCGGCCATTTGCACAAGCCGCAGAAGGTCAACGGTGAAGAGCGCATCCGCTACAGCGGCTCGCCGATTCCGCTGTCGTTCTCCGAAATCGGTTATCAGCATCAGATTCTCGATGTGGTCCTCGACGGTGAAACTCTGGTCAGCGTCGAGCCGAAACTGATCCCGCGCTCGGTCAATCTGCAGCGCATCGGCCCGGCGCCGCTGGCCGAGATTCTGCTGCAACTGGCCGACCTGCCGAACATCGATCTGCTCGCCGAAACCCAGCGCCAGCCCTGGCTCGAAGTGCGCGTGCGCCTCGATGAGCCGCAGCCGGATCTGCGCCATCAAGTGGAAACCGCACTGCAAGGCAAAGCCGTGCGACTGGTGCGCATCGCCGCTGAATACGCCGGCAATCGCGGCGCCGATGGCAGCGATGAAAGCAACACGCTGATCGAACTCGACCAGCTCACCCCGCAGGAACTGTTCAGCCGCGCCTGGCTCGACAACTACGGCAGCGAGGTCGACGAGCAGACGCTCAAGGACTTCGCCGAACTGCTGCAGGACGTGCAACTGGAGGGCGAGCAGCCATGAAAATTCTCGCCATTCGTTTGAAGAACCTCGCCTCGCTGGCCGGGCCGTTCGAGATCGATTTCACCGCTGAACCGCTGGCCAGCGCCGGCCTGTTCGCAATCACCGGCCCCACAGGCGCCGGCAAAAGCACCCTGCTCGACGCCTTGTGCCTGGCACTGTTCGGCGCCGTACCGCGTCTGAACAACACCGGCCGCGATGCGAAAGTCCCCGATGCTGACGGTGAAATCGCCACTGGCGACCCGCGCACCTTGCTGCGACGCGGCACCGGTGAAGGCTATGCCGAAGTGGATTTTGTCGGCGTCGATGGGCGCCGCTATCGCGCGCGCTGGGAAGCCAATCGTGCTCGCGAGAAGGCTGGCGGCAAGCTCCAGGCCAGTCGGCAGAGCCTGCGCGACATCGATCAGGATCAACTGCTCGCCAGCCAGAAAGGCGAATACAAAACCCAGCTGGAAGCCGCGCTGGGCCTGAACTTTGAACAGTTCACTCGCGCTGTGCTGCTGGCGCAGAGTGAGTTCAGTGCGTTCCTCAAGGCTGACGATAACGACCGCAGTGAACTGCTGGAAAAACTCACCGACACCGCGCTGTACACCCGCCTCGGCCGCCGCGCCTTCGACAAGACCAAAGAAGCCCGTGAAGCGCACAAGCAGTTGCAGGATCAGGCCACCGGTGTGACGCCTTTGGCGCCGGAAGCGCGCGCCGAACTCGACGAGCGTTTCAACACCGCGCAGCAACAGATGAAGGCGCAACAGGCGCAGCTCAAACAACTTGAGCAACAACACAGTTGGCTGAAGGATTTGCGTCAGTTGCAGGACGCGCAAAAAGCCGCCAGCGAACAACTGCAAACCGCGCAACAGCAATGGCAGGCACTGGCCGGCGAGCGGGTAAAACTGACGCGTCTGGAACAGCTTGGCCCGCAACGCCATCAGTTCGCGCGCAAGGCCGAGCTTGATGCGCTGCTGACGCCACTGGCGACGCAGATTGCCGCACACACCCAACAACACGCGGCACTCGGCGAACGCCAGACGCAACTGGCGCAAAACCTCGACGCAGCAAAAGTCGCCCTCAGCGCAGCGCAACAACGCCAGAGCGAAAACGCGCCGTTGCTGCGTCAGGCATTCGAAGAGCAAAGCACCCTTGCCCGTCTGGTCAAGGACACCGCCAGCAGCGCCGAAGCCCGGCAAGCGGCGGAGCAAGCGTCCAAGGATGGCCAGAGCGCAATTCAGGCTTTGCAGGAAAAACAGGCTGAAGTCGCCGAACGCTTGCAACGCATCGCCAGCGAGCTTGAGCAGAATGCCCATCTGGCGCCCTTGAGCGATGCCTGGAGCGCCTATCGCGATCGTCTGCAACAGCTGATGCTGATCG
>NZ_RAZO01000312.1:0-2839 GCF_004307535.1 Pseudomonas sp. Sample_9 | reverse complement strand
TTGAGCGATGCCTGGAGCGCCTATCGCGATCGTCTGCAACAGCTGATGCTGATCGGCAACCGCTTGAACAAGGGCCAGAGCGAACTGGCATCCCTCGAACAGAACGCCGCGTACAGTGCTGAGCAACTGGCCTCGCACAAACAGCAACTGGAAGTGCTGTTCAAAGAGGCTGGCGCAGAGCCGGACGCAGTCGCCGAACAGATCGGCCTGCTCGGCACCTTGCTGCAGGACAACCGCAAACAGCTGCGCGCGATCGAAGACCTGTCGCGCCTGTGGGCGACTCAGCAGGATCTCGACAAGCGCAGCGCCGAGTTGCAACAACGCCAGCTCGACGCGCAGCAGCAACGCGAACGCTTGACCCAGGACGGTGTGAAAACCAAGGCCGAACTGACCGTCGCCGAGCAGACCCTCAGCGTCACTCGTGAACTGCTCGAGCGGCAGCGGCTGGCGCGCAGTGCCAGTGTCGAAGAGTTGCGCGCGCAGTTGCAGGACGATCAGCCCTGCCCGGTCTGCGGCAGCAACGAGCATCCCTACCATCAGCCCGAAGCGCTGCTGCAAAGCCTCGGCCGTCACGATGAAAGCGAACAGGCCAACGCCCAGCAAGTGGTCGATCAGCTCAAGGAAAAACTCATCGAGCTGCGCGGCGAAGTCGGTGGCGTGATCGCGCAACAGAAAGAGCTGCTGCAACAACAGGAACAACTCGCCGCCCAGCAACAAGCCCTCGCGCCAAGTCTTGACGCGCATCCGCTGGCCGCGCAACTGTTCAATCAGGACGCTGACAAACGCGACGCCTGGCTCAGCCGCCAGAACGAGCAGTTGAACCAAAGCATCACTCAGGACGAACAACGCCAAAGCGCCCTGCTCACCTTGCAGCAGGACGCCGCACGCTTGTCGCAACAATTGCGTCAGACCGAAGTGGCTCATCAGCAAGCGGCGCAACAGCTGAGCCATCAGCAGCATGAACTCAACAGCGACCGTCAGCGCCTTGAAGAAGAACTCAGCGCGTTCGGCCCGCTACTGCCCGCTGACACGCTTGAAGCCTTGCGCCTGGAGCCGGCGGCAACGTTCATGCAGCTGGACCGGCAGATCGCCGAGCGCTTGGCTCAGCTCGAGCAGCAAAAGGAAGAACTGGGCGAACAGCAGCAACGCCAGCAAACCCTCGAGAAAGAACAGGATCGCCAGCAGCTGCGCACTCAGCAACTGCACAGTGCCGAACAGCAATTCACGGCGCTGACCGAGCAACAGCAAAGCTGTCAGGAAAAACTCGCGCAACTGATCGGCGAACACAGCAGCGCCGAACACTGGCAGCAGCAACTGGAACACGCCGTGGAACAGGCGCGCAGCGCGGAAACCAGCACCGCTGAGGAGCTGCAAAGCGTGCGCACGCAACTGGTGCAGATCGCCGCTGAGCTCAAGGCCCAACAGGAACGCCTGCAAGCACTGCAAGCTGAAGACCAGGCACTCGCCGGCAAGATCGCCGATTGGCGCGCCAGTCATCCGGAACTGGATGACGGCGGCCTCGAAGACTTGCTGCGCTTCGATGACGCGCAAGTCGCCGAACTGCGCCAGACCCTTCAGCACAACGAAAAAGCCATCGAACAGGCCCAGGTCTTGTTGCAGGAGCGCGATCAGCGTCTGCTCGATCACCAGGCCCGGCAGGACGGCGATCTTGACGCGGAACAGCTCGACAGCGCCCTCGCCGAATTGCAAAAGCAGTTCACCGTCAGTGAGCAGCAATGCGCCGAATTGCGCGCCGAACAGGTTGAGGACCATCGCCGGCAAAATGCCAATCAGGCGCTGGCCCAACAGATCGCCGACGCCTACGCCGAGTATCAGCGCTGGGCACGGCTCAGTGCCTTGATCGGCTCGGCCACCGGCGACACTTTCCGTAAGATCGCCCAGGCCTACAACCTCGATCTGCTGGTGCATCATGCCAACGCGCAGCTGCGCCAACTGGTCAAACGCTATCGCCTCAAACGCGGCGGCAGCATGCTCGGCCTGCTGGTGATGGACACGGAAATGGGCGACGAACTGCGCTCGGTGCATTCGTTGTCGGGCGGCGAAACGTTCCTCGTATCACTCGCCCTTGCGCTGGGTCTGGCCTCGATGGCGTCGAGCACGCTGAAAATCGAATCGCTGTTTATCGATGAAGGCTTCGGCAGCCTCGATCCGGAATCCTTGCAACTGGCGATGGACGCCCTCGATGGCTTGCAGGCGCAGGGACGCAAGGTGGCGGTGATTTCCCACGTGCAGGAGATGCATGAGCGGATTCCGGTGCAGATTCAGGTGCGGCGTCAGGGCAATGGTCTGAGTACGCTGGAGGTGAAATGAACACACTGTATTCGTTCCGCCGCTGCCCCTACGCGATGCGTGCGCGAATGGCCCTGCGTTATGCGGGCGTGCCGGTGGAGATCGTTGAGGTCAGCCTCAAGAACAAGCCGGCGCAGATGCTCGCGCTCTCGCCCAAGGGCACCGTGCCGGTGCTGAATGCCGATGGCGTGGTGATTGATGAGAGTCTGCAGATCATGCGCTGGGCATTGGCGCAGAATGATCCGGATGATTGGTTGCTGGCCGGCGACTCGTTCGCAGCGCTTTGGATGGAAAAACTGATTGAAGGTAATGATCAGATTTTCAAATCGGCTTTGAATCGCTACAAGTACGCCGAGCGCTACCCCGAGCAGCCGATGGAAGCTTATCGAGCTGAAGGTGCGTTGTTTCTGCAGAAACTGGATGAGCTGCTTGAAGGACGTGACTACTTACTGGCCGAGCATCCGAGCCTCGCCGACATCGCCCTGCTGCCCTTCGTCCGACAGTTCGCTCATGTTGATCGCGAGTGGTT
>NZ_RAZO01000254.1:1846-5620 GCF_004307535.1 Pseudomonas sp. Sample_9 | reverse complement strand
CAGGTTTCCAGCACCTGTGCATAACGCTCCGGCGTGTAAGTGTCGCCCGGTTGTGGATAACTCAACGCTTCACGCAATGTGCCGATCGGCAGATAAGGCTTCTGCGGCAGGAACAGATAACGCGCCGCCGGCAAACGAATATTGCCGTGCCCCGCCGGCCACAAATGCCCCATCGCCCGCAACAACGTGGACTTGCCGCTGCCGGAACGGCCGCTGAGCATCACTCGCTCGCCCGGTTCAACAGTCATGCCGGCGTTGGTCAGCAGGTGACGACCATCGGCCAGATCGAGGCCGAGGTTGTGCACCTGCAACTCACTGCCCTGGTTCTGCACATTGATGGCGGGCACCCGCTCTTCGTTGTTGCTCATGGCATTGCGGAAACTCAGCAGACGATCGCAAGTGGCGCGCCACTCGGCCAGATCCTGGTAAGCACTGATGAACCAACTGAAATTCTCTTGCACATTGCCGAACGCCGAGTTGATTTGCATCAGCTCGCCCAGCTCGATCTTGCCGCTGAAATACCGTGGCGCCGCAACGATGAACGGGAAAATAATCGCGATCTGCCCATAGCCCGAAGTGAAGAATGTCAGACGCTTGGACACCCGCATGATGTCCCAGAAGTTGTGCCAGACCAGGCCGAAACGATTGCTCAAGCGGCGGTTCTCATTCGGCTCGCCGTTGTAGAGGGCGATGCTTTCTGCATTTTCACGAACCCGCACCATCGAAAAACGCAGGTCAGCTTCGAAACGCTGCTGGTTGTTGTTCAAGCCGATAAGGCGTCTGCCGATCAGATGGGTCAGCCAACTGCCGACCGCCGCATAGACCAGTGCACACCAGAACATGTAGCCGGGAATAGTGAAACCGAACACCTCGATGCTCCCGGAGACGCCCCACAGGATGATCGAAAAGGACACCAGACTGACGATCGTGCGGATCAACCCCAAGCCAAGGGCCAAGGTGTTCGCGGTGAATTTATTGAGGTCTTCGGAGATGCGCTGGTCCGGGTTATCGGTATAACCGCCCTGCTCCAGCTGGTAGTAATTCTTGTGTTCAAGCCAACGGGTGAAGTGTTTTTCGGTCAGCCACGCCCGCCAGCGGATGGTCAGCATCTGCGTCAGATACTGCCGGTAAACCGCGGCGAGAATCGCCACAGCGGCAATACCGCAGAAGTACAGGATCAACTGCCAGAACGCTGCCTCATCCTTTTTCTGCAAAGCGTTGTAGAAATCCTTGTACCAACTGTTCAACCACACGGCGATCCATACGCTGAACAGCGTCAGCGCGATCACGGCAATCAGCAACGTCCAGGCCTTGCCCTTCTCTTCGCTGCGCCAGTAAGGCGTGGTCATCGCCCAGACTTTGCGAAAAAACTGCCCGCGCACAGCATCGTTGACCGCGGAATATTCAGCGTTCTGATTCATGGATAAGGCTCGATAGTAGAAAGAACGGACACGCGCCGATCATAGATGATCGGCGCGATTTATCGCGAGGGCTGGCGATAGTCGTTCAGCGCAGGTTCAGCGACGCACCGGACGCTTCTGCAATTTGCGCTGCAAGGTGCGGCGGTGCATGCCCAGCGCGCGGGCGGTGGCGGAGATATTGCCTTCGTGCTCGGTGAGCACGCGCTGGATGTGCTCCCATTGCAGGCGATCGACCGACATCGGGTTTTCCGGCACCAGACTGTCGAGGTCGGCATGCTCGGACAGCAGCGCGGCCAGCACGTCGTCGGCATCGGCGGGTTTGCACAGGTAGTTGCAGGCGCCACGCTTGATCGCCTCGACCGCCGTGGCAATGCTCGAATAACCGGTGAGGATCACCACGCGCATTTCCGGATCGAGTTCCAGCAGCTTGGGCAGCAGGACCAGACCGGAATCGCCGTCCATTTTCAGGTCCAGCGCGGCATAGTCAGGCAGATCGGCCTGGGCGATGGTCAGGCCTTCTTCCGCAGAACCGGCAGTGCTGACGCGAAAGCCGCGGCGGGCCATGGCGCGGGCCATGACGCGGGTGAAGGTCGCGTCGTCGTCGACCAGCAGCAGATGCGGCAGTTCTTCGCCTTCGACTTGGATTTCGTCACTCATGTTGGTCTCCTCGGGCGCCGTGGGGCAGGCGCAGCTCGGTGAGCGTGCCGCCTTCCTCATGACTATAGAGTTTCACTGAGCCGCCGGCGCGTGTCACGCTGGCCTTGCTCAAAAACAGGCCCAGGCCGAAACCTTTGCCCTTGGTGGTAAAAAACGGCTTGCCGATCTGCTCGGCGATGGCCAGCGGCACACCGGCGCCGTGGTCGCGAATGCTGATGGTCAAAGTCTCTGCGTCCCAGTCCAGCGTCACCTGGAGATTTTCCGGGCAGGCGTCAGCGGCGTTATTGAGCAGATTCAGCAAGGCCTGGGTCAGATCCGGCGGCGGCGCCATGCGCGGCACCGCCCCCTGGCCGAGACGCTGGAAGCGGTAACTGGCTTCCGGGCGCATCAGGTGCCAGCGGTTCAGCGCTTCGTCGAGCCAGTCGGTAACGTCCTGCATCTCCACCGCCAGGCGCCGATTGGCCTCAGCGGCGCGGACCAGTTGCTGCAAGGTTTCCTTGCACAGCTTGACTTGATCCTGCAGCACTTTCAGATCGTCCTGCAGCAGCGCATCGGGATGGTCCTGCTGCATTTCCTTGAGCAACACGCTCATGGTCGCCAGCGGCGTACCCAACTCATGCGCCGCACCGGCGGCCTGGGTCGCAACGGCGAGCAACTGCTGATCGCGCAGCCCCTCCTCCCGACGGATCGCGCGCAGTTCTTCCTGCCGGCGCAGCTCTTCAGCCATGCGCGCGGCGAAGAAGGTAATCACCGCAGCGGCCAGGGCAAAGCTCAGCCACATGCCGTAGATCTGCAGATTCTCCCGGGCGACGGGCAAGGTTTCCAGCGGATAGAAACGCGTCAGCATCAGCGTGTACAGCGCCAGCGCGATGCCCGACAGAATCACCGAATAACGCCACGGCAGCGTCACCGCCGCGATCGTCAGCGGCACCAGATAATAGGAAACGAACGGGTTGGTCGAACCGCCGGAGAAATACAGCAGCGCACTGTGAATCACCAGATCGCAGGCCAGTTGCAGCGCGTATTCGAGCTCGGTCACCGGCCACGATGTGCGCAGGCGCACCGCAGTGAACACGCAGAGCAGAATCGAACAGCCCAGGGTCATCGCCAATTGCACCCACGGCAACGGCAACAATTGCAGCCAGTAGGCCAGGCCCACGGACCCGGCCTGCGCGGCGAGCACCAGGGTGCGGATGAAAGTCAGCCGCCAGAGGTTCTGGCGAGTGGCGGAAGTCAGTTGTACGGGGGCGAGCATGAGCTCTCCTGATGAGCGCTCCAGGCGGATCGCACGGAGTATAACCAAGGCGCGGGGTTCAGAGGCGAAAGTGCGGCAAACGACCACATGGCGGCGATGGAGAATTCATCTGAGTTGAAGAAGATGCCGAGGGCTATTGGAGATCAATTGTGGCGAGGGGATTTATCCCCGCTGGGTGGCGGAGCCGCCCCAAGTCATGCGACCTCATTTAACCCGACATACCGCATCAGCCGGATTTGCGACTGCTGCGCGGCCGAACGGGGATAAATCCCCTCGCCACAGAAGCACTTCCCACTGCGCGCAGGTATCTGTATAGAAGTTGTAACTGGGCGAACCGGATCATAGAAGTTAGAGTCTGATGGTTCACGCAGGCCGCGACCCATCACCTGCGCCTCATTCAAGGAGCCTTCATGCACACATTTCGCCGCAGCGCCGCCCTCC
>NZ_RAZO01000254.1:0-1746 GCF_004307535.1 Pseudomonas sp. Sample_9 | reverse complement strand
CTGCGCCTCATTCAAGGAGCCTTCATGCACACATTTCGCCGCAGCGCCGCCCTCCTCGCCCTGACCGTCGGCAGCGTCGCCAGCCTCCCGGCGCTGGCCGCCGATGAGCTGCACTACAACCAGATTTCCCTGCGCGCCGAAGTCAGCCAGGAAGTGGCCCGCGACCAGATGATCGTGACGCTCTATACCGAAGAGCAGAACACCGACCCGGCCAAACTCGCCGCCGCCATCAGCACCACCATGAACAAGGCCACCGCCCAGGCCAAACAAGTCAAAGACATCACCCTGCGCACGGGCAGCCGCAACAGTTATCCGATCTACGACACCAAAGGCCAGAAGATCACCGGCTGGCGCGAACGCGCCGAACTGCGCCTGGAAAGCACCGACTTCGCCGCCCTGTCCAAACTCACCGGCGAGCTGCTGACCGACCTGAAAATGGGCGGCATGGACTTCGCCATCGCCGACCCGACCCGCAAGGCCAGCGAAGACCAGTTGCTCAAAGAAGCCGTCACCGCCTTCAAGACCCGCGCCCAACTGGCCACCGACGCCCTGGGCGGCAAGGGTTACAAAATCGTCAACCTGAACCTCAACAGCAACGGTTACCCACAACCGTACCTGCGCGCGCCGATGATGATGAAAGCCGCGGCCATGGATTCCGCACCAGTCACCCCGGAAGTTGAAGCCGGCACCAGCCAGGTCAGCATGACCGCTGATGGCTCGATTGAAGTGTTGATGCAGTGATTTGAGCTTGGCTGAATGAAAGACCGGCAATCAGTAAATGGTTGCCGGTTTTTTTGTGTCCGGGTTTTGTAGTGAATGATCCACCGCTTCGCGAGCAGGCTCGCTCCCACAGGTTGAACGCATTTGAATGTGGGAGCGAGCCTGCTCGCGAAGAACGATGACGCGATCTCAAGCGTGCGGATCAACCCGATCCAGCGCCCGATTCACCGCCTGCTCCGCCAGCATGATGATCTGCTGAATCGCCAGCGCCGTATTGCGCTGCGGACGACCGAGCTGATCGGCGAAATCGCTGGCCAGCGTATTGGCTGAAGCGAGGGACTCACAGGCGTGGGCAAGCAGGCTTTCAGTGTCGATGTCGGGCCGGACCAGAAACATCGTGCTGGGCGGATGGGGTTTGCCGGGTGGCGGGCAGAGATAGAAATCGAGGGCACGCTTGATGGCTTCGCGGTTTTTTGCGAGATCGTCGGCGCGCAGCGCGGCTTCGAGGGGGGTTGAGGTTTCTTCGGGTGGGTCGGGGACTGGCTTAGACATTGGAGCGATCTCTTGGTTGAAGCCAACACTTGTCGTTTCTCACGCGACGAAGAGGTGGCAGCTGTATGCGGAGTGAGAAACCGGTGAGATCAACCCGGCCGAACCGAAGTCCGCCCGCACACAGCCGCCATAAAACTACGCAGCAGCAAATTAACTGGCGCGGATTATGGTTGTACTCGTGTTGGATTAAAACATCTCAACGGATTCTCACATCCGATCGCTGAACCTTCAGCGACAGATTAAGCCTAGTGATCACACGTCCGACGGACAACCTGAAAACCTTGTGGGAAGGTTCGGGTTATTGAAAATCTGAATTAAACAAACTCAAGCCCTCGGGGACCTTGAGGTGCCTCATCGCGAACAGGCTCGCTCCCATAGAAAAGCACAAGCAAAAGATCGCAGCCTTCGGCAGCTCCTACACAATGAGCGTTAGCTCGAGTGCTCTTGATCTTGATCCACCGGCGACGTCGGAAG
>NZ_RAZO01000376.1:0-5634 GCF_004307535.1 Pseudomonas sp. Sample_9 | reverse complement strand
GGCAAAAGTTGGAAAGCTTCTTGCAATAGCCGCCCTGCGCCCGTTCGGGGCGTCAAAAGTTTGCTTTAAAGGAACGGGGAAAACCGGTGGATCGCACTCAGTTATTCAATACAGCACGTACCAACGTTGCCGACCTCAGTCGAGGCAATCTGGGCGTGCCGTTGTTGCTGCTGGTCATGCTGGCCATGATGATGTTGCCGGTACCGCCGTTCCTGCTCGACGTCTTCTTTACCTTCAACATTGCCTTGTCCATCGTCGTCCTGCTGGTCTGCGTGTATGCGCTGCGGCCGCTGGATTTTGCCGTGTTCCCGACCATTCTGCTGGTGGCGACGCTGCTGCGCCTGGCGTTGAACGTGGCCTCGACGCGGGTGGTGATGCTCCACGGTCAGGACGGCCACGCCGCCGCCGGTAAGGTGATTCAGGCCTTCGGTGAGGTGGTGATCGGCGGTAACTACGTGGTCGGTATCGTGGTCTTCGCGATCCTCATGATCATCAACTTCGTCGTGGTGACCAAGGGTGCCGGGCGGATTTCCGAGGTGAGCG
This sequence comes from Pseudomonas sp. Sample_9, assembly GCF_004307535.1. Lineage (NCBI taxonomy): Bacteria > Pseudomonadati > Pseudomonadota > Gammaproteobacteria > Pseudomonadales > Pseudomonadaceae > Pseudomonas > Pseudomonas sp. Sample_9. Next base: position 5,091 of record NZ_RAZO01000376.1, on the reverse strand, counting down.
CGCGTTTCACCCTCGATGCGATGCCCGGCAAACAAATGGCGATCGATGCCGACCTCAACGCCGGCCTGATCGACCAGAATCAAGCCAAGTCGCGCCGTCAGGAAGTCGCCCAGGAAGCGGAGTTCTACGGTTCGATGGACGGTGCCAGCAAGTTCGTCCGCGGTGACGCCATCGCCGGCCTGCTGATTCTGTTCATCAACCTTATCGGCGGCATGGCCGTGGGTATCTTCCAGCACGGCATGAGCTTCGGCGATGCGGGCAAGGTTTACGCCTTGCTGACCATCGGTGACGGTTTAGTGGCGCAATTGCCATCACTGTTGTTATCTACAGCAGCGGCGATCATGGTGACCCGTGCTTCCGGCTCGGAAGACATGGGCAAGCAGATCAACCGCCAGATGTTCGCCTCGCCGAAAGCGCTGGCCGTGGCCGCTGGTTTGATGGCGGTGATGGGCCTGGTGCCCGGCATGCCGCACTTCTCCTTCCTGAGCATGGCGGCGCTGGCTGCGGGCGGCGCGTACCTGTTCTGGAAGAAGCAGAACGTCGCCAAGGTCGTGGCGCTGGAAGAGGTCAAGCGTCAGCAGGAACTGCTGCCGTCGCCGGCCCGCGCCATGGAAACCAAGGAGCTGGGCTGGGACGACGTGACGCCGATCGACATGATCGGCCTGGAAGTCGGCTATCGCCTGATTCCGCTGGTGGACCGCAATCAGGGTGGGCAATTGCTCGCGCGGATCAAGGGCGTGCGCAAGAAGCTCTCGCAGGATCTGGGCTTTTTGATGCCGACCGTGCACATCCGCGACAACCTCGATCTGGCGCCGAGCGCTTACCGCCTGACGCTGATGGGCGTGATTCTCGCCGAGGCCGAGATCTACCCGGATCGCGAACTGGCGATCAACCCCGGCCAGGTCTACGGCTCGCTCAACGGTATCAACGCCAAAGATCCGGCTTTCGGCCTCGAGGCGGTGTGGATCGAAATCAGCCAGCGTGCCCAGGCGCAATCGCTGGGCTACACCGTGGTCGACGCCAGCACCGTCGTCGCCACGCATTTGAACCAGATTCTGTACAAGCACTCCAGTGAGCTGATCGGCCACGAGGAAGTGCAGCAACTTATGCAATTGCTGGCCAAGAGCTCGCCGAAACTGGCAGAAGAGCTGGTGCCGGGCGTGGTTTCGCTGTCGCAGTTGCTCAAAGTTCTGCAAGCGCTGCTCGCTGAGCACGTGCCGGTGCGTGACATCCGCAGCATCGCCGAGGCGATCGCGAACAACGCTGCCAAGAGTCAAGATACCGCCGCGCTGGTCGCCGCTGTGCGGGTCGGCGTATCCCGTGCAATCGTCCAAAGCATTGTAGGCACTGAGTCCGAGCTGCCTGTAATCACATTGGAACCAAGGTTGGAACAGATATTGCTCAATAGTCTGCAGAAGGCAGGACAAGGCTCGGAAGAGGGCGTTCTGCTGGAGCCGAGCATGGCCGAGAAGCTGCAGCGTTCGTTGATCGAAGCGGCCCAGCGGCAGGAAATGCAAGGCCAACCGGTGATCCTGCTGGTAGCAGGCCCGATTCGCGCGATGCTCTCGCGCTTCGGCCGCCTCGCAGTGCCAGGCCTGCATGTGCTGGCCTACCAGGAAGTACCGGACAACAAGCAAGTGACCATCGTTGCGACAGTAGGGCCCAACGGCTGAGGTAGTGGTTTATGCAAGTTAAGCGTTTTTTCGCCGCCGATATGCGTCAGGCCATGAAGCTGGTTCGCGATGAGCTGGGCGCTGATGCCGCCATCATCGGCAACCGCCGCATTGCCGGCGGCGTCGAGTTGACGGCGGCTCTGGATTACAAACTGTCGGCGCTGGCGCCACGGGTTCCGAACATGGAACTCGAAGACGAGCTGCGCAAGACCCAGTCGCGCATCGTCACCGCCCAGGCCGAACTGAGCCTGCGGGGCGAAGCCGACGGCAACACCAATCAGCAGTTGTTCGCCGGGCTGCCGTTGACCGCAGGCCTGCCGCTGACTGCTGCCGAACCACTGAGCGAGCCGACCTACGCCGCACCGACGCGTCCGGCCGCAGCGCCTGCGCAGGCCTCGGCGGGTGTCGATCCGCGTGCGCTGGATTCGATGCGTTTTGAATTGAACAGCCTGCGCGAGCTGATGGAAGTGCAGCTCGGCACCCTGGCCTGGAATCAGCTGCAAGGCAGCCGTCCGGCCCAGGCCAATCTGTATCGCCGTCTGCAGCGCATCGGCTTGTCCGGCCCGCTGTCGCGCGATCTGCTGGCGATGATCACCGATATCGAAGAACCCCGTCAGGCCTGGCGCATGCTGCTGGCCCACCTGGCGCGGATGATTGCCGTACCGGAAGTCGAGCCGCTGGAAGAGGGCGGTGTGATTGCCATGGTCGGCCCCGCCGGCATGGGCAAGACCACCACGCTGGCCAAGCTCGCCGCGCGTTACGTGCTCAAGTACGGCGCGCAGAACGTCGCGCTGGTGAGCATGGACAGCTTCCGCATCGGCGCGCAGGAACAACTGAAAACCCTCGGGCGCATCCTCAACGTGCCGGTAACGCACGTCGATCCGGGTCAGTCGCTGGTGCAGGCATTGGATCCACTGCTACGCAAACGCGTGGTTTTGATCGATACTGCCGGCCTGCAAGCCAGTGATCCGGCGTTGCGCATGCAGCTTGAGAGCCTGGCCGGGCGTGGCATTCGCTCAAAAAATTATCTGGTCCTGGCAACCACCAGCCAGAAACAGGTTCTAACCGCCGCTTATCACAGTTACAAGCGTTGCGGGCTGGCCGGCTGCATCCTGACTAAACTGGATGAAACGGCCAGTCTCGGCGAAGTGTTGAGCCTGGCGATCAGTCATGAATTGCCGGTCGCGTACCTGACCGATGGCCCACGGATTCCGGATGATTTGCATCTGCCGCGCCGTCATCAACTGGTCAGCCGCGCCGTCAGCGTGCAAATGCAGGAAGAACCCAGCGAAGAAGCCATGGCTGACATGTTCGCTGATATCTATCACAGCCCGACCAAGCAGGTTGGCTGAGGTAATCATGAACAGTTTTTGTACCTACATCGATGGTCTGCCACGCATTGTTCCGATCAGGAACGCGCAGCCAGTAATGTGGCCTCCGTCTATGCAAGACAAGGTAAAGAAATAACATGGGCAGCATGCATCCCGTACAGGTGATCGCGGTGACCGGCGGCAAAGGTGGCGTCGGCAAGACTAACGTGTCAGTGAACTTGTCGCTGGCGCTGGCAGAGCTTGGCCGTCGGGTCATGCTGCTGGACGCCGACCTGGGCCTGGCGAACGTCGACGTTCTGCTGGGGCTGACACCCAAGCGCACTTTGGCCGACGTTATCGAAGGCCGTTGCGAACTGCGCGACGTGCTGTTGCAGGGCCCGGGCGGGATTCGCATCGTGCCGGCGGCCTCCGGCACGCAGAGCATGGTGCACCTGAGCCCGGCGCAGCACGCCGGCCTGATCCAGGCGTTCAGCGATATCGGCGACAATCTCGACGTGCTGGTGATCGACACCGCTGCGGGTATTGGTGACTCGGTAGTCAGTTTCGTACGCGCCGCGCAAGAGGTGTTGCTGGTGGTCTGCGATGAGCCGACTTCGATCACCGACGCTTACGCGCTGATCAAGTTGCTCAACCGCGACTACGGCATGAACCGCTTCCGCGTGCTGGCCAACATGGCGCAGAGCCCGCAGGAAGGGCGCAACCTGTTCGCCAAGTTGACCAAGGTCACGGATCGCTTCCTTGACGTCGCCCTACAATACGTCGGCGCCGTGCCGTACGACGAAAGCGTGCGCAAGGCAGTGCAGAAGCAGCGCGCCGTCTACGAAGCCTTTCCCCGTTCCAAGTGCGCGCTGGCCTTCAAGGCCATCGCCCAGAAGGTCGACACCTGGCCGCTGCCGGCCAACCCGCGCGGGCATCTGGAATTTTTCGTCGAGCGTCTCGTGCAGCAAACCGCAGGGCCTGTGATATGACCGCCAGTGGCATGAATCTTTACAAAAAGTCGGCGCGTGACGCGCAATACGAATTGATCGAGCGCTACGCGCCACTGGTCAAGCGCATTGCCTATCACTTGCTGGCACGCCTGCCGGCCAGCGTGCAGGTCGAAGACCTGATCCAGGCCGGGATGATCGGTTTGCTCGAAGTCTCGACCAAATACGACGCCAGCAAAGGCGCCAGTTTCGAAACGTACGCGGGCATTCGAATCCGCGGCGCGATGCTCGATGAAGTGCGCAAAGGGGATTGGGCACCACGCTCGGTTCACCGTAATACCAGGATGGTCAGCGACGCGATTCGCTCGATTGAAGCTAAAACCGGCCGTGACGCTAAAGATCACGAGGTTGCGGCCGAACTCCAATTGAGTCTCGACGATTACTACGGGATTCTGAATGACACCTTGGGCAGTCGCCTGTTCAGTTTCGACGACCTGTTGCAGGACGGCGAACACGAAGGGCTGCACGAGGATGGCGCGAGTGCTCATATGGAGCCGTCACGCGATCTGGAAGATGAACGCTTCCAGGCGGCGCTGGCGGACGCGATTGCCAATTTGCCGGAGCGTGAGCGACTGGTGTTGGCGCTGTACTACGACGAAGAGCTGAACCTCAAGGAAATCGGTGAAGTCCTTGGCGTCAGTGAATCGCGGGTCAGCCAGTTACACAGCCAGTGCGCGGCCCGTCTGCGGGGGCGTTTGGGGGAGTGGCGAGCGCGCTGAAGGCAGTGTGGGGACACTGCGAAACGAGGCTGGTGCGGTGATCAACGGCGCCGGTCTCGATCCGTTGTGCCCCAGACAAACTTCGAGTGCTATGCCGATTGATTGAAGTGGCGTGTCCAGGTGCTGGGCGCGTTTAAGACTGCTTGGAGGTCGAATTGAACAAAGACATGAAAATCCTCATCGTTGATGACTTCTCAACGATGCGGCGGATCATCAAGAACCTGCTGCGCGATCTTGGGTTCACCAACACCGTCGAGGCCGACGATGGCACCACTGCCATTCCGGTGCTCAACAGCGGCAGCATCGACTTTCTGGTAACGGACTGGAACATGCCGGGCATGACCGGTATCGACCTGCTGCGTCACGTGCGCGCCGATGAAAA
>NZ_RAZO01000409.1:0-5636 GCF_004307535.1 Pseudomonas sp. Sample_9 | reverse complement strand
TGAAAGGTGACTTTCTTCGATTCGTTCGACAGGGTTTCTTCGAGGAAGACCGGCAGTTCCATTTCCACGTCTTGCCCTCGGCGTCCGCGTGATTGGCGGCTCTCGGCGCCACCGAAACCGGGGCCGCGATTGCCGAAGATCGAACTGAAGAAGTCCGAGAAGTCGCCCGTGTCGCCACCGCCACCGCCGAAGCCGCCACGGCTCTGCCAGCCCGGCGGGCCCTGAAACGGCTGACCGTGCTGGCCATAACGGCGCAGTTCGTCGTATTCGGCGCGTTTGTCGGCGCTTTTCAGCGCTTCATAGGCTTCCGAGGCGTCCTTGAACTTGGCCTCGGCGTCTTTTTCCTTGCTGACATCGGGGTGGTATTTGCGCGCCAGCTTGCGATAGGCCGCCTTGATGGCCTTGTCGTCAGCTGTCGGCTCCACGCCGAGTATCTTGTAATAGTCTTTGAAGTCCATGGAAGGATCACCATCCGTTATCGATTTCGCGCCGAGCCCAGCATGCGCCGATTGGCACGTGCCGGGTTGACCGATCTCAAGTTTGTGACCGGGTGGCGCCGCAGAAGTTTATCGGCAGTGGACGACGGTTCTTGCGACCGCCGGTGTGTCTGCCGGCCCATGCCAGCAAGTTTGGGGCGAAGCGGCGCTTTTCAAGCTGTCTGCCGGCGAAATAGCGGATGACCGGCCTTCGAATCTGCCGCGCACTGGCATACACTGCGCGGCCGTTTTTTCACCGGAATCCGAAAGACATGAAAGACGCCTCTCCAGCCCGTGCCTGCGGCATCGACTTCGGCACGTCCAACTCCACCGTCGGCTGGCTGCGCCCCGGCATGGAAACCATGATCGCGCTGGAAGACGACAAGATCACCCTGCCGTCGGTGGTTTTCTTCAACATCGAGGAACGTCGCCCGGTCTACGGTCGCCTGGCCCTGCACGAGTATCTGGAAGGCTACGAAGGCCGACTGATGCGCTCGCTCAAGAGCCTGCTCGGCTCCAAGCTGATCAAGCACGACACCAGCGTCCTCGGCACGGCGATGCCGTTCAAGGATCTGCTCGGGCTGTTCATCGGCCAGCTCAAGAGTCGCGCCGAAACCGCCGCCGGTCGGGAATTCGAGCAAGTGGTGCTGGGCCGCCCGGTGTTCTTCGTCGACGACGATCCGCTCGCCGACCAGGAAGCCGAAGACACTTTGGTCGAAGTGGCTCGCAAGATCGGCTTCAAAGAGGTGTCGTTCCAGTACGAGCCGATCGCCGCGGCATTCGACTACGAGTCGACCATCGAGAAAGAAGAGCTGGTGCTGATCGTCGACATCGGCGGTGGTACCTCTGACTTCTCGCTGGTACGTCTTTCGCCCGAGCGTCGCGGTGTCGACAACCGTCATGACGACATCCTCGCCACTGGCGGCGTGCACATCGGCGGGACCGACTTCGACAAACAGCTGAGCCTGCAAGGCCTGATGCCGCTGTTCGGCTATGGCAGCCGGATGAAGAGCGGCGCCTACATGCCGACCAGCCACCACATGAACCTGGCGACCTGGCACACGATCAACTCGGTGTACTCGCAGAAGTCCACGCTGGCGCTGGGCAGCATGCGCTACGACATCGAAGACACCGGCGGCATCGATCGTCTGTTCAAGCTGATCGAACAGCGCGCCGGGCACTGGCTGGCGATGGAAGTGGAGGAAACCAAGATCCAGCTGACCCACGCCGACAGCCGCCATGTGCCGCTTGACCGCATCGAAGCCGGGCTGAGCGTCGAGCTGAGTCGCGCGTTGTTCGAATCGGCGATCGAAGCCCTGCTCGAGCGGGTGCGCGGCAGCGTTACGCAATTGCTCAATGATGCCGGCGTCGCGGTCGATCAGGTCGACACGGTGTTCTTCACTGGTGGTTCGAGCGGCATCCCGGCCCTGCGCAACAGCGTCTCGGCGATGCTGCCGAAAGCGCGGCATGTGGAAGGGAACATCTTTGGCAGCATTGGTAGCGGTTTGGCGATTGAAGCCCGCAAACGCTATGGCGTTTAGGGGCAGCTGCAAGTTTTAAGCTGCAAGCTGCAAGCTGCAAGTAAGAGCAAAAGCAAAAGCCACTGCGGCTCTCGCTTCTGCTTTAACTTGCAGCTTGAAGCTTGCAACTCGAAGCTGCTTTTCTAGACCATTCCTCCGAGCTTCAACTCACTCTTCAGATACGCGTAATAAATCGGCCCCGCCACCACCCCCGGCAAACCGAACGCGGCTTCGAACACCAGCATCGCCAGAAGCAACTCCCACGACTTGGCACTGATCTGCCCACCAACGATGCGCGCGTTGAGGAAATATTCGAGCTTGTGGATAACGATCAGGTAGCCCAGCGCGGCGATCGCTACCCAGATCGACAGCGACAGACCGACGATGGTGATCAGCGTGTTCGACATCAGGTTGCCGATCACCGGCAGCAGGCCGAGCAGGAAGGTCAGCACGATCAGGGTTTTGGTCAGCGGCAGCTTGATGCCGAACATCGGCAGGATCACCGCGAGGAAGATCCCGGTGAACACGGTGTTGAGCAGGGAAATCTTGATCTGCGCGAAGACAATATTGCGAAACGCCTGCACCAGCAGATGCAAACGGTCGAACAAAGCGGCGGCCAACGGCTTGCGCTTGGTCACGTCGGGGATGCGCTGCAGGGCGATGATCGCGCCAAGCACCATGCCGATCAGCAGGGTGACGAACATGTGCGCGGCGTCCTTGCCGACCAGTTGCAGGTCGGCCAGATGCTTGCTCGCCCACTCACCGATCGCCACGCGGAATTCCGCCGCGCTGGCCGGCAGATAAGCGTCGATGAACGGCGGCAACTGTCCGCGCGCGCGATCGACCACGCCCATGAACTTATCCAGCGAGGCGCCGGGGTTTTCCGCTTCGTGCAGGAGGAAACTGATGGCGCCGGCGAAAATCAACGCCAGCACACTCACCACCAGCGTGCCGAGCAGCGCCACGGCCAGCCAGCGCGCACGCCGCCCTTCGATCAGCCGTTGCAATTGCGGGGTGAGCATGTTGACCAGCTCGAACACCAGCAACCCGGCCAGCAGGCTCGGCAACAGGCGCAGCGGCAGCACCAGCAGCAAACCGCCGAAAATGATTATGCAACTGACCCAGAACACAACATGACGCTGAGAAAACGTTGGCATACAGCCTCAAAACGAACGGCGTGAAAGGATGGGCAGTCTGCCAGCGATCCGGGGTTAGCACTAGGGATATGCGGGGCGTGGGATTGGCGGTGCATTCAGCGACGCTTTCGCGAGCAGGCTCGCTCCCACAGGGGAATGCATTTCAAATGTGGGAGCGAGCCTGCTCGCGAAGAGGCCGGCACGCCGAAAAGATCGCGGCCTCCTACAGGACCGCGGTCTCATGTAGGAGCTGCCGAAGGCTGCGATCTTTTGATCTTATTTCTTCTTCAGACACTCACTCATGAACGCCTTGCGCGCATCGCCGGTCAGCGCCTTGGTTTTCGCATCGGCATTGCAGGTGGTCATTTTCTGCTGCTGCGGGGTCAGCTCCTTGCCATCGTTGGCCGCTGGTGCCGCTTTCAGGCAGGTGCTCATGAACGCCTTGCGCTCGTCGCCCTTCAAGCTCTTGGCGGTCGCATCGGCATTGCAGGTGGTCATCTTGTTCTGTTGGGCCGTGGCGGCGAAACCCTGGGAACACACAAGCAGCCCGATCATCAACAACGGCACATGCAACATCTTCATGGAGTTTTCTCCTTGTTGCCGCACCGATGGATGCGGCCTCTGTCGCAGTGTAGTCAAAGCTTGTTACACCTTCCTGCCCTCGAGGTGGCTGCGTCGATATTGCTCCGGCGTGCAACCGGCCTGGCGGGCGAACATGGCGATGAAGGCCGAGCCGCTGCTGTAGCCGAGGTCGAAAGCGATTTCCTGCACCGAGCGCGCGGTTTCCAGCGCCTCGATCGCCGCCAGATAACGCAAGCGCTGGCGCCATTCGCCAAAGCTCATGCCCAGTTCACGAACGAACTGCCGCGCCAGAGTCCGTTCACTGACATGCACTTGCGCCGCCCAGTGCGCCAGAGGCTGATTGTTGCCAGGTTCGGCCTGCAAGGCCGCGAGAATCGTCAGCAAGCCCGGGCTGCTCGCATATGGCAGGTAACATTCCTGCACCGTTGCCTGTTGGAGTTGATCGACCAATACCTGGGCCAGACGCTGATCGGCCTCATGCTCCGGAATCTTCACATCGCGGGCGGCGAAGTCCTTGAGGATGGCCTTGAGAATGTCGCTGATCGCCAGCGTGCAGGCCCGCGCCGGCAAACGCGCGCAGACGTCGAGATCAAGACACACCGCGCGATAGTTGACCGGCTGATGGCTATAGAAACTGTGCTCGATCTCGGGCGGCACCCACACCGCGTATTGCGGCGGCGACATGAAGCGACTGCCGTCGACATCCATGTGCAACACGCCATGGGCGGCATACTCGAGCGTGCCCCACGGATGGCGATGCGGCGCGGCATATTCGTGGGCAGTGAAATCGGCGTAGCGGAAATACACCGCTGACGGCAATTCGTTGAAATCGAGCAGGTCGATGTGTTTGCTGTTCATGCTGTCCGGATGCAGAGGCAGGTTGTCCGGTTTGCAGTATAGGCGTGCATCCAGACAGGCGATAATCGCCCTTCATCAACGTTCTGGTTTTGTCCCATGCAATACGCGTTTCCCCTGCTGGCGATTTTCATCTGGGCCGGCAACACCGTGATCAACAAACTGGCGGTCGGGGCAATTTTCCCGGCCGAGATCGGTTTTTACCGCTGGCTGCTCGCCGGCGTGCTGTTCACGCCATTCATGCTCAGCAAAGTCATCGCGCACTGGCCGCAGATTAGGCCAAACCTGGGGCGGATTTTCGTCCTCGGCGTACTCGGCATGGCGGTGTATCAGAGCCTCGCCTATTTCGCCGCAACACTGACCACCGCAACCAATATGGGCATCATCCTGTCGTTGATGCCATTGATGTCGCTGGCCATGGCGATCATCAGCCTCGGCCAGCGCCTGAGCGCTGGTGCGTTGGTCGGTGCGGTGCTGTCGTTCGCTGGCGTGCTGGTGGTGGTGTCATCCGGCAGCCTCGGTGCGCTGCTGCAACACGGGGTCAATCTGGGCGATGCGATGATGCTGATCGCCACGCTGGCCTACGCCGTTTACAGCACCCTGCTGAAAAAGTGGCAACTGCGCCTGCCGCCGCTGGTGTTGCTGTACTTGCAGGTGCTGGTGGCGATTGTGGTGTTGTTTCCGCTGTTCGCGATGTCGCCGAAGACCGGGCTGAACCTGCAGAACGTGCCGCTGGTGCTGTATGCGTGCCTGCTGGCTTCGATGGTCGCGCCGCTGGCGTGGATGCAAGCGGTGCAGCGGCTGGGGCCGAGCAGGACGACGTTGTTCTTCAATCTGCTGCCGCTGATTACCGCGCTGATTGCGGCGCTGGTGTTGAAGGAACAGTTGGCGATGTATCACCTGGTGGGCGGGTTGCTGACCTTGGGTGGGGTGGTTTTGTCGGAGCGCTGGACCACGGTGTTGGGCCGGCGGATCGGCGCTGCCTGATAAGGCCCCTTCGCGAGCAGGCTCGCTCCCACGTTGAAATGCAGACACCTGTGGGAGCGAGCCTGCTCGCGAAGAACGAT
>NZ_RAZO01000298.1:0-909 GCF_004307535.1 Pseudomonas sp. Sample_9 | reverse complement strand
TCCTGGCGATCCGCGCCTACCACCAGAGCCGAGGCGATGAGCGCCGCGACATCTGTCTGATCCCGTCGTCGGCCCACGGCACCAACCCGGCCACCGCGCAAATGGCCGGTATGCGCGTGGTCGTTACCGCGTGCGATGCACGTGGCAACGTCGACATTGAAGACCTGCGCGCCAAAGCCATCGAGCACCGCGAACACCTCGCCGCGCTGATGATCACCTACCCGTCGACCCACGGCGTGTTCGAAGAAGGCATCCGCGAGATCTGCGCGATCATTCACGACAACGGCGGCCAGGTGTATATCGACGGCGCCAACATGAACGCCATGGTCGGCCTCTGCGCACCGGGCAAGTTCGGCGGCGACGTTTCGCACCTGAACCTGCACAAAACCTTCTGCATCCCCCACGGCGGTGGCGGCCCGGGCGTCGGCCCGATCGGCGTCAAATCGCACCTGACCCCGTTCCTGCCCGGCCACGGCCAGATGGAACGCAAGGAAGGCGCGGTCTGTGCGGCACCGTTCGGCAGCGCGAGCATTCTGCCGATCACCTGGATGTACATCCGCATGATGGGTGGCGCCGGTCTGAAGCGCGCTTCGCAACTGGCGATCCTCAATGCCAACTACATTTCCCGCCGCCTCGAAGAGCATTACCCAGTGCTGTACACCGGCAGCAACGGCCTGGTGGCGCACGAGTGCATTCTCGATCTGCGTCCATTGAAAGACAGCAGCGGCATCAGCGTCGATGACGTCGCCAAACGCCTGATCGACTTCGGCTTCCACGCGCCGACCATGTCGTTCCCGGTCGCCGGCACGCTGATGATCGAGCCGACCGAAAGCGAATCCAAGGAAGAACTGGACCGCTTCTGCGACGCGATGATCCGCATCCGCGAAGAAATCCGCGCAGTGGAAAACG
>NZ_RAZO01000039.1:3149-5712 GCF_004307535.1 Pseudomonas sp. Sample_9 | reverse complement strand
GTGGCGCTGTGTTCGTCGGCCCAGTCGGGCAATACCGGCGGGCGCTTGAGCAGCAGAAACGCCACCGGTACGTCGTCCGCCAGCAGGGCAAAACCTTTCACGCCGGGGCCGGGTTTCGACAGCAGGGTGTGCAGGGCACCGTGGATGTCGCCGGAGAACTTGATCTGCTCGGGATGGATTTCAATCGACTCGACTTGCTCACGCTGCAAAGGGCTGAGGCTGTCGTAAGGCACGAGTTGGGCTGACACGGGAATTTCCTTTTTCCTACAAGGATTGAAGCTCGGATTCTAGCGACATTGTTGTCGGCGAAATTTTTTTGTTTGCCCTGTCGATCTGCGCAAAGGGCAAACGACTAAGGGTGTCTTCACAACAAAAACCACGGAGAACACCATGAGCGCACAAAGCGAAATCCAGACTCTGATCAACACCTACCGCGAAGCGGTAATGGCCAAGGACGTCGAGAAAGTCATGGCCCTGTACGCCGACGACATCGTCTCGTTCGATGCGATCAAGGCGCTGCAATTCAAAGGCAAAGCGGCGTACCGCGCGCACTGGGTCGAGTGCATGGAAATGTGCCCCGGCCCGCACATCTTCGAGTTCCACGAAATCGCCATCGAAAGCGCCGACAACATCGCTTTCGCCCACTGGGTGGCCAATTGCGGCGGCACCAACGACAAGGGCGAGACCCAGAGTTGCTGGATGCGCGTGACCGCCTGTTATCGGCAGGTCGGCGGGGCGTGGAAGATTGCCCACGAACACTGGTCGGCACCGTTCGATCCGATGAGCGGCGCGACGCTGTTCGATGTAACCCCCTGATCTTCAGCCATAGTTGATCCGTTCGAATCAGGAGATCGCCATGAAATACCTATGCCTGGTCTACAGCGATGAACGCCTGCTGCACACCTCGCCCGACAGCCCGGAAGACGCCGAATGCTGGGCCTACGCCGAGTCGGTGCAGGGCAGCGGGCGGATGATCGCCGCCGAAGCGCTGGAATCGGTGGAGACCGCCACAACGGTACGCATGCGCAACGGCAAGTTGTCGATCACCGACGGGCCTTTTGCTGAAACCAAGGAGCAACTGGCCGGTTTCTACCTGATCGACGCCAAGGATCTCAACGAAGCGATTCAGGTGGCCGGCAACATTCCGGCAGCGCGGGTCGGCAGCGTTGAAGTGCGTCCGGTGCGGCAGTTGAATGTCTGACGTCAGGGCGCGGGTCGAGCAGGTCTACCGCGAGGAGTCGCGGCGGATCCTGGCCACGCTGATCCGCCTGCTCGGTGATTTCGACCTCGCCGAAGAAGCCTTGCACGAGGCGTTCTTCGTCGCGGTCGAGCGCTGGCAACGCGACGGCGTGCCGGACAACCCGCGCACCTGGCTGGTCTCCACCGGACGTTTCAAAGCCATCGATGTGCTGCGCCGGCGCGCGCGGTTCAAGGCGTCGCAACCGTTGCTGCTGGCGCAACTCGATGAGCTGGAACAGGCTGACTGGAGTGGCGAAGACGTGGAAGACGATCGCTTGCGGCTGATCTTCACCTGCTGCCACCCGGCACTGGCGGCAGATGCGCAGGTGCCGCTGACCTTGCGTGAAGTCTGCGACCTCACCACCGAGGAAATCGCCCGTGCTTTTCTCTCGGCGCCGGCGGCGATTGCCCAGCGCATCGTGCGCGCCAAGGCCAAGATCCGCGACGCGAAAATCCCCTATCAAGTACCCACGCTGAACGAATTGCCCGAGCGCCTCGACAGCGTGTTGCGGGTGATTTATCTGGTGTTCAACGAAGGCTATTCGGCCTCGGTCGGTGCCGAGCTGATCCGCGAGGATCTGACGCGCGAAGCGATTCGGCTGGGGCGCTTGTTGATGGAGTTGCTGCCGGAGCCGGAAGTCATGGGTCTGCTGGCGCTGATGCTGCTGCACGAATCACGTCGACCGGCGCGCACCTCGCCGAGCGGTGAACTGGTGTTGCTCGACGATCAGGATCGCTCGTTGTGGGACGCCGGGTTGATGGCCGAAGGGTGCGCGCTGGTCGAGCGCGCCCTGAGTACGCGACGCTTCGGGCCATATTGCCTGCAAGCGGCGATTGCGGCGGTGCATGCGGAAGCGCCGTCGGCGGCGCAAACGGACTGGGAGCAGATTGTCGGTCTGTATGACGTGTTGCTGCGCGCGGTGCCGTCGCCGGTGATCGAGCTGAACCGGGCGGTGGCGGTGGCCAAGCGTGACGGGGCGTTGGCCGGGTTGTTGTTGGTAGAAGGGATTTTGGCGCGTGGGGAGTTGCAGGATTACCACTTGGCGCATTCGGCGCGGGCGGAGTTTTGCCGGCAGTTGGGCCGGGTGGAGCAGGCGCGGGCAGCGTATCAGCGGGCGCTGGAGCTGACGCGGCAGGAGCCGGAGCGGCGGTTTATTCGAGCACGTATCATGGCGCTGGAAATGCTCTGACCTTGGTGCTCTGGCGATTGTGGGCAGCCTGTGGATTGCCCTCACCCTAACCCTCTCCCAAAGGGAGAGGGGACTGATTGGGGGATATTGGAGGGATTCACCGACTTGAACGAATTGTCTTGAATCCATAATCG
>NZ_RAZO01000039.1:1704-3139 GCF_004307535.1 Pseudomonas sp. Sample_9 | reverse complement strand
GGGGGATATTGGAGGGATTCACCGACTTGAACGAATTGTCTTGAATCCATAATCGATAAGGTTTTTCAGGTCGATGAATAACGCCAGACACCTCGGTCGGCCCCCTCTCCCTCAGGGAGAGGGCTGGGGTGAGGGGCTTTTGATCTCAAGCGCTTATTCAAGCATCTTGCTGAGCAACCAGCTCCCCGCCGGCCCGGGCGGATACAAGCGCGACCACAAGGCGTCGACAAACACCGGTTTCGGCCAGCCGCGCACATTCAGCTCTATCAGCAAATCATTGGCATAACGCTGCACCAGCCACCTCGGCAGCGGAGCCCAGCCAAAGCCTTTCTCCGCCATTTCCAGCAGCATCAAATAACTCGGCGCCGACCACACCCGGCCTTTGCCGCGACTGTCATACGGATTGACGATGGTCGCCAGCCGCAGCTCGCGATGTTGCTCGAGGATCTGCTGATCGACATGCTCAAGCTTGGCCAACGCATGCTCACGGCTGACGAATAGGGCAATCTCGGTGCGCTCGGCCACGGTCGAAGTCACCAGATCCGGCGGGTAGTTGTCCTGCATTTCCGCGAAGGCCAGATGCGCCCGGCCGCGCTGGACCAGTTCGATCAGGTCTTCGCATTCGGCAATCAGGCATTCCAGCTCAAGCTCCGGATAACGCTGCTCGAAATCTACCAGCGCCGCCTCGAAACGATACGACTGATAGGTATCGGATATCGCCACGGTCAGCTTCGGTTCCACGCCCTGGGCCAATTGCCGTGCGCTCATCTCCAGGCGACTGGTGGCGGCCAGAATCGCCTCGGCTTTTTGCAGCATCACATGGCCGGCGGGGGTGAGCGTGGGCTTGCGGCTGCTGCGGTCGAACAGCTGCAGATCCAGATCGATCTCCAGGCTTGCCACTGCCGCGCTAATGGTCGACTGACTGCGCCCCAGTTTGCGCGCCGCTGCGGAAAATGAGCCTTGCGTCGCTGCCTGGACAAACGCCAGCAGCACTTCCTGCGAAGCCATGAACTATCGCCTTGATCGATGGTTATTGGTTTTGAAGTATCGGTGTTCAGTTGGATCATGGCAACCATCGTCAAACAAGGAGTCAGGCCATGACTGCCCACAAGTCCATCACCGAACGTGTTTTCCAGGCTGTTGGTTTCGAGTTTCTCGCGATCCTGATCTGCACGCCGCTGCTCGCATGGATCATGCAAAAGCCGCTGCTCGACATGGGCGTGGTGACCGTGTTGATTGCGCTGTTGGCGCTGGCGTGGAACGTGGTTTTCAACCGTTTTTTCGACCGTGCATTGGCGCGGATGAATCTGCCGCACAACGCCTGGGTCCGTGTAGTGCATGCGTTGCTGTTCGAAGGTGGACTGATCGTGATGGGTGTGCCGCTGATTGCCTGGTGGCTGTCGGTCAGCCTGTGGCAGGCGTTGTTGCTCGACAT
>NZ_RAZO01000039.1:0-1604 GCF_004307535.1 Pseudomonas sp. Sample_9 | reverse complement strand
TCGCGCACCGTGCCACCGCCAAAATCGGTTTCAATCGCACCCGGCGCCAGAACGTTCACGCCAATCTGCCGCGCGCCAAGCTCTTTCGCCTGATACCGCGTCAGCACTTCCATCGCACCTTTCATTGCCGCATAAGCGCCGTAACCCGGCAGGCTGAAGCGGGTCAGGCCGCTCGAGATATTGACGATGCGCCCACCGTCATTGATCAGTGGCAGCAGTTGCTGGGTCAGAAAGAACGGCCCTTTCAACTGCACGTTCATCAGCAGATCGAATTGCTCCGGGGTGGTTTCGCTGAACAGCGCATGCACGCCGACCCCGGCGTTGTTGATCAGGAAATCAAAGCGCTGACGCTCAAAGGTTTGCCCCAATATCTGTTCAACCTGCGCGGCAAACGCGGCGAAATTCTCGCTGCGGCCGACGTCCAGTTGCAGCATCGCCGCTTTCGCGCCGAGCGCCTGCAATTCAGTGACCAGCGCCTGGGCCTCGTCGGCGCGGCTGTTGTAGGTGCCGATGATGTCGATGCCCTGCGCGGCAAGGTGCACGGCGGCGCTGCGGCCCAAGCCACGACTGGCGCCAGTGATCAGTGCGATTTTGCGATTCATGCGGACTTCCTCGATTGCGTTGAGTGGTGATGGAAGAAGTTTATTTATCCGCCCTGAGGTGATAAACACGGCAAAAGCGGAATCACTGATCGGCTCAGCCGAACAATCACCGGGGCTTGTCATGAACAAACTGGAACTGCTGCGTACCTTCGTTCGGGTCAGCGAACTGTCGAGTTTCACCCTCGCCGGTGAAAGCCTCGGCCTGCCGCGCTCGACGGTGTCCGAGCAGGTGCAGGCGCTCGAAGCCTTGCTCGGCACGCGGCTGTTGCAGCGCACCACGCGCAAGGTGCAGGCCACTCAGGATGGACTGGTGCTGTATGAACGCAGCAAAGATCTGCTCTCGCACATGGATGAAATCGAAGGGCTGTTCCGTCAGGACGAGGCTTCGCTGACCGGGCGCATCCGCGTCGATATGCCGAACATCCTCGCGCGACGCTTGATCATGCCGCGCCTGCCGGAATTCATGGATCGCCACCCGAATCTGCAGATGGAAATCAGCAGCACCGACCGCCGCGTCGATCTGCTCAGCGAAGGTTTCGACTGCGTATTGCGCATCGGCGCGCAGCCGGATCAGTCGGTGGTCGCCCGGCATCTTGGCGACTTCCCGATGGTCAACTGCGCCAGTCCTGCTTATCTGCAACGCTACGGCGTGCCGCAGACCATCGAGGATCTGGCGCAGCATCGGCTGGTGCATTACGTCGGCGTACTGGGCTCGCGTTCGGAGGGGTTCGTCTATGAGGAAAACGGCGAGGTGCGGCGCGTGGCGATGGCCGGCAGTGTCACGGTCAACAGCACCGATGCCTATGAAGCGGCGTGCCTGGGCGGCTTCGGCCTGACGCAGGTACCGCGCACCGGCATGCAGCCGCATCTGGAAAATGGCGAACTACTGACGGTACTGCCGCAATACACCGCACCGCCAATGGCGATTTCCTTGTTGTATGCACGGCAACGGCATTTGCCGCTGCGGGTGCGGGTGTTTATGGATTGGCTCGGCGATGTCGT
>NZ_RAZO01000282.1:0-5713 GCF_004307535.1 Pseudomonas sp. Sample_9 | reverse complement strand
CCGATGCCCGGCAGCTCGGTGAGTTTTTCCACGTCTCGCGGGAATTCGCCAGCGTACTGGCTGACGACGATCTTCGCGGTCTTCTGCAGGTTGCGAGCGCGAGTGTAGTAACCCAGCCCGGTCCACAGGTGCAGCACCTCGTCTTCCGGCGCTTCGGCCAGCGCTTCGACTGTCGGCAGCGCCGCCATGAAGCGCTCGAAGTAATTGAGCACCGTGCTGACCTGGGTCTGCTGCAACATGATCTCGGACACCCACACCCGGTACGGATTGATGTCCTGCTGCCACGGCAAGTCGTGGCGACCATGGCGGTCGAACCACTGCAGCACCGCCGTGGAAAACTGCTCCGCTGTCATCGCTTGAACAGCCCCTTCAATGCGTTTTTCAGTTCCGGGCTGACTTTGTCGCCCAGTTTCTCGTCGATCTTCTCGCTGAGCTTGTTGCCGGCCATCTTGCTGGCGACCTGACCGAGACGATCATTGTCGATGCGGCAGGCCTTGGCGCCCAGCTCCAGCGGTCCACGGCAGCGCAGCGGCCACTCGATGCCGACGAATTTGTCGCCTACCTGACAGGCCGGGTCAGGCATGGCGCTGGTATCGCCTTCGACGATGATGCCGACGCGGTAATCCATGCCGAGCACGCGCAGGTCGATGTCGCCGTCACCGTTGACGGTCATGCCGGGGATGCGCACTTTCAGGTCTGGGTTGCTGGCGACGCCGTTGCGCACGGTCAGGTTGCCCTTGAGCTCCTCGAACGGCGTGTCCTTGCCCCGTGGCTCGCCGCTGAGGGACTTGCGATTGAGCGTGGCGATGCCTTTGCACAATTGCTGTTCAAGGTTGGCGTTGAGCAGCACACCGTTGTTGATGACGAAACTGGCGTTGCCGTTCAGCGTATCGATCAGCGCCTGTTGGCTGTTGCCGCTGCCAGTGAAGCTGCTGGTCAGCGTCACCAGGCCTTTGACCGGCGGGTTCTTGCCCTGGCTTTCGATGATTTTTTCCACCGGGACGCGATTGAGGCGGGTCTGCAGGTTCAGCACCGGCGCGCTTGGGCGCACGTCGAGTGTGCCGTTGGCGACGAAGCCGCCGTTGTACAGATCGCCGCTCAGGTTAGTCAGCGTCAGCAGGCCGCCCTGGCCAGTGGCTTTGAGCGCGGCGTTCTGTATCGGCAGTTTGTCGAGGGTCAGTTGGCCGAAAGTCAGGTCGGCATCGACGTCGAGTTTGGCCAGGCGTTCGACCGGCAGCAGACGCTCGGTGCTCCAGGCGGTTTTGCTCGGTTTGTCCGGCAGCGGCGTGGTGCCGGCCACAGCCCCGGCCTCGGTGCTGGCGACTTCGGCCTGACGTGTTTGCGTGGCGCTGTTGGCTTGGGCAGATTTCGGTGGCAGGTAGCGATCGGCGTTGAAAGTGTCGGCCTTGAGAATTGCGCGCAGCGATTGTTTGGCGAAGTCCTCGATGGCGATGCGACCGCTGAAGCTGCTGTCATCGAGTTTCAGGTTGATGTTGTCGAACGACAGGCTGGTCGGAGTGGCCGCAACGCGGCTGACCAGTTCGACCTTGCTCAGGCTGCCTTCGCCCATCGCCGGCAGTGTCTGGCCGATGCTGTCGACGAATTTCGCCAGATCGAACTGCGCAATGGAAATGCCGCCGCTGATCTGTGGCGTCTTGTCGAGGTCGTTGGCTTTCAGCTCGCCCAGGGCGCGCAACTGGTTGGCGGAAATCTTGATGCCGGTCCACTCGGCGACGTTCGCTGCCTTGTCCAGCAGCAACTGGCCCTGAGCAGAGAAGGTCATGGTCTTGCCTTGCAGCGGATCGCCAGCGAGTTCGCCAGTGAGTTTCAGGTCTTCAAACTTGTAGCGTTGCAGGGCGCGCTCGAAGCGCAGCTCACCGTTGAGCTCGGTGCGCACGCGCAGTACCGGTTGGTTGGTGCCAAGGAACGCAGTGGCTTTTACCGGGATATTGGTCGAGTCGTGTACCGGACCGGTGCTCAGTTGAATGCTTTCGGCGCTGAACTGCTTGCCGGTCAGCTCATCGGTGTATTCAACGCGGGCGTTGTTGACGGTCAGGCTGTCGATGTCGAGGCGGATCGGTTGCGCCGGTTTTTCCACGGCGACGGTCGGCTCGCTGGCGGTCGCGCCCGCTGTGGCCGGTGGAGTCGAGCCCGGCGCCACAGGCACCTTGCCGATGTCTTCCCAGTTGCCGTGGCCGTTCTTGTCGCGGTTCAGGCGCAGGTTGAGGCCTTCGACGCGCACGTCACTCATCTGTACTTCGCGGCGCAACAGCGGCAGCACGCGCACGGACAGGCCGAGCATCTGCAAGTCGGCAAACGGTTCGGCAGGTTTGGCCAGGGTGGCGACGCTGGCTTCGTGCAATTCCAGGCCGAGCCACGGGAACAGGCTCCAGCCGATATCGCCATTGAGCGTCAGCTCGATGTGGGCCTTGTCGCGGGCAATCTGGCGGATCTCGTCTTTATAGTCGTTGGGATCGAAGAGGTGGGTCAGGGCAAAACCTGCCGCCACAATGATCAGCAACAGCCCGAGAAGTACCAGACCCAGGATTTTGCCGAACGCTTTCATGGGCGAGTCCTTGTAGTTAGTCGAATTGGTCATATGGCCGGGGAGTATAGCGCTGCCGGCACCCGGTTCGGTGTGGCGTCATCTGCCGAGGGTCGGCGGCGGCACCTGCAACTTCGCCACAGGGCCTGCGCTTGAGGATGCCCGGCGGGCGCCAGAGGGCGCAATCCGGCCCCCGCTTGCGACGCCATTTTTTGCGCTTGGTTCACCCGTCGTTCAGTCACGCCCAGGCGACGGGTAACTTTTCACACGCATAAATGGGACAAGTAGCAAACGGCGTGGTGCCTTTGCAGACGCGGGGTTGGCGGCTTCCCGAGTCGTACGAGAACAGATGACTTGAAAAAAGGTGATATCAGTTTGGTTTTTCTGTCACCTGAGAATGGTAACCTTCGCCAGTTCGTCCGCCCGTCTGCGACTTAACGTCGCGCCTTCAAGGAGCTTCACCTAAAAAAACGGTCATGCCTGCGTGCATAAGGCCGAGGGTGAGCAGTGGCTGGCGAACCATACTAACAATTGGGGGATACACAATGAGCACGAGCATCACGGCGGACGGCCTCAGAGCCGACCAGCCTGCGTTCCTGTCCAAGGAACGCATCATCGCCAAGCCCGGTTTCAACCGCTGGCTGGTTCCACCGGCCGCTTTGGCCATTCACCTGTGCATCGGCATGGCCTACGGCTTCTCGGTGTTCTGGTTGCCGCTGTCCAAGGCACTCGGCGTTACCGCGCCGGTGGCTTGCGCGCCGGACATGAGCTTCATCGCGCAGGTATTTTCGTCGAACTGCGACTGGCCGATCTCCATGCTCGGCTGGATCTACACGCTGTTCTTCATCTTCCTCGGCTGCTCGGCAGCGATCTGGGGTGGCTGGCTGGAACACGCCGGGCCTCGTAAAGCGGGCGTGGTCTCGGCCTTGTGCTGGTGCGGCGGTCTGCTGATTTCCGCGCTGGGTATCTATACCCACCAGATCTGGCTGATGTGGATCGGCTCCGGCGTGATCGGCGGTATCGGTCTGGGCCTGGGCTATATCTCGCCGGTGTCGACCTTGATCAAGTGGTTCCCGGACAAGCGCGGCATGGCAACCGGCATGGCGATCATGGGCTTCGGTGGCGGCGCGATGGTCGGTGCACCGTTGGCGACTGCGCTGATGAGCCACTTCGCATCGCCAGAAGGCGTAGGCGTATGGCAGAGCTTCGTGGCCATGGCGGCCATTTACTTCGTGTTCATGATCGGTGGCGCACTGTCCTACCGCGTGCCGCCAACCGGCTGGAAACCTGAAGGCTGGACCGCTCCGGCGAAGAAAGCTTCCAACGCCATGATCACCAACCGTCACGTCCACGTGAACGTAGCGTGGAAAACCCCGCAATTCCGTCTGGTCTGGCTGGTGCTGTGCCTGAACGTGTCGGCGGGTATCGGTATCCTCGGCATGGCTTCGCCACTGTTGCAGGAAGTGTTCGGCGGCAAACTGCTGGGCGTCGATGTGCCGTTCGGCCAACTCGACGCTGGCCAACTGGCCTCGATCGCGGCGATCGCAGCGGGCTTCACCGGTCTGCTGAGCCTGTTCAATATCGGTGGCCGCTTCTTCTGGGCCTCGTTCTCGGATTACCTGGGCCGCAAGAACACCTACTTCGTGTTCTTCGCGCTGGGTTTTGCCCTGTACGCGCTGATTCCGAACATGGGCCATCTGGGCAACGTTGCGCTGTTCGTGGCGGCGTTCTGCATCATCCTGTCGATGTACGGCGGTGGTTTTGCCACCGTTCCGGCGTATCTGGCCGACCTGTTCGGTACACAGATGGTCGGTGCGATCCACGGTCGTCTGCTGACTGCCTGGGCCGCTGCCGGCGTACTCGGTCCGGTGCTGGTCAACTACCTGCGTGAATATCAGCTGAGCATCGGCGTGGAACGCGCTGCCGCTTACGACATCACCCTGTACATCCTCGCCGGCCTGCTGGTGCTGGGCTTCCTGTGCAACCTGATGGTGCGCCCGGTGGCCGACAAGTACTTCATGACCGACGCCGAACTGGCCGCCGAACAGGCGCTGGGCCACGACAAGGGTGCCGATGCCAGCACCGTTCTGGAGTGGAAAGCCGCGCCGGGCACCAAGCCTCTGGCGATCGCTGCCTGGCTGGTGGTGGGTATTCCGTTGGCGTGGGGTGTGTGGGTGACCCTGCAGAAGACGGCGGTACTGTTTCACTAAGGTGTTAGCTGAATAAACACCGAACCTGTGGGAGCGAGCCTGCTCGCGAAGACGGAGCACCAGTCGACATCAATGTTGCCTGGCCTACCGCATTCGCGAGCAGGCTCGCTCCCACATTTGTTTTTGGCATGCCTGTTATGGCTTGTATGGACATGTCTACCCGCGACAGCCGGGCGTTCTATCCGTCAGGCATCTCACCTCTCGTGTTTCTGTTTGCCTCCTGCGTGCCTATAATGGCTGCCTTTTTCGCCCAATGATTTTGCGGAGCTGGTGATGGCCGAACGTAAGGCGTCTGTCGAGCGCGACACTCTGGAAACCCAGATCAAAGCCTCGATCAACCTTGATGGCACCGGAAAGGCCCGATTCGATATCGGTGTACCTTTTCTTGAGCACATGCTGGATCAGATCGCCCGTCATGGGTTGATCGACCTGGATATCGAATGCAAGGGCGATCTGCATATCGACGACCACCATACGGTGGAAGACGTCGGTATCACCCTCGGCCAGGCGTTTGCCAAAGCCATCGGCGACAAGAAAGGCATCCGTCGCTACGGCCATGCCTACGTGCCGCTCGATGAAGCGCTGTCGCGCGTGGTGATCGATTTCTCCGGTCGTCCGGGCTTGCAGATGCACGTGCCGTACACCCGGGCCACCGTCGGCGGTTTCGACGTTGACCTGTTCCAGGAATTCTTCCAGGGCTTCGTCAACCACGCGCTGGTCAGCGTGCACATCGACAACCTGCGCGGCACCAACACTCACCACCAGATCGAAACCGTGTTCAAGGCTTTCGGCCGCGCGCTGCGCATGGCCGTCGAGCTGGACGAGCGCATGGCCGGGCAAATGCCGTCGACCAAAGGCGTTCTGTAATGCAGACGGTTGCAGTTATCGACTACGGCATGGGCAATCTGCACTCGGTGGCCAAGGCGCTTGAGCACGTCGGCGCCGGCAAGGTGCTGAT
>NZ_RAZO01000395.1:0-913 GCF_004307535.1 Pseudomonas sp. Sample_9 | reverse complement strand
TGTTCGCCGCGACTCCCGAAGCGCAAGCGGCGGGCTATGACGCCGGGCAGTTTTCCTTCAACGTCGCCAAGGGCCGTTGCGCCACATGTGAGGGCGAAGGTTTTGTCAGTGTGGAATTGCTGTTCATGCCCAGCGTGTACGCGCCGTGCCCAACCTGCCACGGCGCGCGGTATAACCCGCAGACATTGGCGATTCTCTGGCAGGGCTTGAGCATCGCCCAGGTGCTGCAACTGACGGTTGATGAAGCGGTGTCGGTGTTTGCCGAGCAGGCGGGGATTCGACGTTCGCTGGAGGTGCTGCGCGATATTGGTCTGGGTTATCTGCGTCTCGGGCAACCGGCCACGGAATTGTCCGGTGGCGAGGCGCAGCGGATCAAACTGGCGACCGAATTGCAGCGCAGCCAGCGTGGCGCGACCTTGTATGTGCTGGATGAGCCGACCACGGGATTGCATCCGAGGGACGTCGATCGCTTGCTCGAGCAGCTGGATACGCTGGTGACGGCGGGGCACACGGTGATTGTCGTCGAACACGAAATGCGTGTCGTCGCGCAGAGCGACTGGGTGATCGACATCGGCCCCGGAGCCGGCGAACAGGGCGGCAGGATAGTCGCCGCCGGCACACCGCAGAAAGTCGCCGCGAGCAAGAAGAGCAAGACTGCGCCGTTTCTGGCTCGGGCTTTGAGCCGATGATGGCAGCGACCTGCCGAACGCCTTCGCGAGCAGGCTCGCTCCCACAGTTTTGCAGCCTGTACCCAGAAAGGTGGCCATCCCCGGATACCCTTGTGGGAGCGAGCCTGCTCGCGAAAGCGGAATGTCAGTCGCAGATGAGCTGACTGGACGAACGCCTTCGCGAGCAGGCTCGCTCCCACAGTTTTGCAGGCTGTACCCAATAAAGTGGTAACGCAGCAGACCCC
>NZ_RAZO01000372.1:0-913 GCF_004307535.1 Pseudomonas sp. Sample_9 | reverse complement strand
ACAAGGCGTACGAGCTGATGGGCGAACTCAAGCGCCTGAAAGACGCCGAGGCAGCGGACATCGCCGCGCTGGAAGACCTGAGCAGCAAGTTCTCGATCGGGCGCATTCTGTCCAGCTTCAAGGACGATCCGGCGTTTCAGGAAATCGTTTATGGTCTGGCGCTGAAGGTGCTGAATCAGACCCACCAGGCGATCAGCAACCCGAGCGGCGGCAAGAGCAAGGCCGCCAAAAAGAAAGAAGTGGAAATCTTCACCATCAGCAAGGACGGCGCCAGCGTAACCCTGCCAATGCGCACGCCGCGTTCGCGCCTGAATGTTGATCGTGAGGCACTGGAATTCCTCGGTTTCACCTTCGTGGGTGAAGGCGATGAAGCCGAGCTGGAGAGCGAAACCTTCGTCGATAACGCCGGCACGGAACAGGCGGTGAACCGCAAGAACATCATCACTGCCCTGCAGCAGCAGACGGCGTTTGACGGGTATAGCATCGCGGCGCAGTAATCTGCAAAGCGCTTGTGAAAAAGCCCCGCGCTGAGTGATCAGGCGGGGCTTTTTTCGGCTTGAGGTTTGCGGTGCTGGTTCGATCGTAGCCCCTCACCCCAGCCCTCTCCCGAGGGAGAGGGAGCCGATTTGTGGGTTATTCAACATTGCGTTCAACGCGATACCGCATGTCGACGTATCTCGCCCAATCACCTCGGTCAGTCCCCTCTCCCTCCGGGAGAGGGCTAGGGTGAGGGAAGCATGCGCCGGAGATCTCAAGCCGAAGGATGCAAAGCCGCAATCATGTCCACTTCAATCGCCGCATTCTTCGGCAACTGATACACGCCGATGGTCGTGCGCGTATGCCGCCCGGCATCGCCCAGCACATGGCTGAAGACATCCGAAGCGCCGTTGGCCACTTCGCTCAGGTCGACAAA
>NZ_RAZO01000405.1:0-5739 GCF_004307535.1 Pseudomonas sp. Sample_9 | reverse complement strand
ACGGCATACGCAATCGCGCGGGCGATGGCTTCGGCGGGGATGGCGATCTTGCGGAAAGACTTCATCTCGGCGCGGCCGCCTTCATCGGAAATGCTCTCGGCCAGTTCCGATTCGGTCACGCCCGGTGCGATGACGGTGACGCGAATATCGCCGCCGACTTCCTGGCGCAAGCCTTCGGAAATCGCCCGTACGGCGTATTTGGTCGCGCAGTACACCGCCGCAGTCGGGCTGACCGCGTAGGCGCCGATCGAGGCGATGTTGATGATCTGCCCGGCGCGCTGGCGCTGCATCAACGGCAGGCTGGCGGCGATGCCGTGGAGCACGCCACGGATGTTGACGTCGATCATGCGGTTCCACTCATCGACCTTCAGTGCGTCCAGTCGGGACAACGGCATGACGCCGGCATTGTTGACCAGCACATCGACGCGGCCGTAATGCTCGACGGCGAAATCAACGAAGCTTTGCACATCCTGCTGATCGGTGACGTCCAGCGCCCTGAACTGCGCGTCGCCACCTGCGCCATTGATCTCTTCGGCAATCAGCGCCAGACGCTCGGTGCGCCGTGCGCCCAACACCACTTTGGCGCCACGTTCGGCGAGCAGGCGTGCGGTGGCTTCGCCGATGCCGCTGCTGGCGCCGGTAATCACGATCACTTTGTCTTGAATGTTCAGCATGATGTCGTCCTCTTCTGTGTGCCCGGGAGTGGGCTTGGAAGAAGATTAAGTGCGGCGGCTCATGGGCTATTAATCGATTCCTCCACGGAATTTGCCCAATTCTGCTGCATCGCTTTTCGACAGATTTTCAGGCCCCGCGTGGCGCGTCGCGATAGGCGCTCGGGGTGACGCCGACTTCGCGGCGGAACACTTGGGAAAAGTGGCTGGGGCTGGAGTAGCCGACCTCCAGACCAATATCGATCACGCTGCGGGCGGTCTCCAGTAACAGATGGCGAGCGCGGCTCATGCGCAGGCGGATGAAGTATTGCGAGGGCGATAAACCGGTAGCGCGCTTGAAGGTTCGGCTGAAGTGGTAGTCGCTCAGCCCGGCGATGGCGGCCAGATGACTGAGGTTGAAATCCTCCGCCAGATTCGCATTCATGGCTTCGATCACCCGGCGCAGTTTGTAGGCGGGCAGGGCGTTGTCGCGGCGCGGGTTGCTGTCGGGGTCGAGGTAATGACGCAGCAGATGGATCGCCAACGCCTGAGCCAGGCTGTGCACCAGCAGTGCGCTGGGTTGGCGCTGTTCGGTCAGTTCGATGCGCAGTTGCTCAAGGATGAAGCTGACCTGCTCGTCACGCGCACCAGAAACATCGACAAACGTCACTGCACCGGCCTGTTCGCCGAACGCTTCGCGGGCCGCTTGTTCGATCAGGCCTAGGCCGAGGTAGAGGTGCATGACTTCGAATACCTCGCAGCCTTCGGTCTGCCAGCGCATCTCGTAGGGTTCGCGGGTGTTGGTCAGGAAGAAATCGCCCGCCGTGACCTGGCTTGCCTGCCATTCTCCACCCAACGAACGTTCTTCGACCCGGGCCGAGCCGGCCAATACCAGCACCAGCAACGGTTCGGCCACGCATGGCACGCGGATCGGTTCGAGCAGAGTTTGATGGCGGAACAGCTGCACCACTGCATCCTTGATCTGCGGCCGGGGCGTGGTCGTTTCCGCAATACCGGGCAGATGCTCCGGCATGGCTTCGGCGGCGATGCGCGCGGGCTGGCTGATTGTCGGTGTAGCGGGGCTGGCAGAGGGCACAGAACGCTCCATCAAAAGCTTTGGCTGCGAATGATTTTGAAGGTTAGGGCGGGCGAATGAGAAATTCCAGCGCAAAACTCCGACAGTCCCGGCAATCGCCCGAAAGCCCGGCGGCGGACAGTGCGCGACAGTGAAGCCGTGTTGACGACCGCGCCATCAGGCGCAACACCGATTCGCTATCGAGGAGTTAAAACCATGACTGATTTCAACCACACCCTGCCACAAGAAGTCGCCGGTAAAGTTGCACTGGTCACTGGCGCGGCCAGTGGCATCGGCAAGGCGATTGCGTTGATGCTGCACGCTCGCGGCGCCAAGGTGATTGCCGAAGACCTCAACCCGGCTGTCGAAGAACTGGCTCGTCCCGATCTGGTGCCGCTGGTGGCGGACATCACCGAGGACGGCGCCGCCGAACGCGCAGTCGGCCTTGCCGTCGAGCAGTTCGGGCGCCTGGATATTCTGGTCAACAACGCCGGGATCATTATCAACAAAGCCGTGATCGACATGAGCCGCGACGACTGGGAAAAGATCCAGGCAGTGAATGCCACGGC
Source organism: Pseudomonas sp. Sample_9 (assembly GCF_004307535.1). Taxonomy (NCBI): domain Bacteria; kingdom Pseudomonadati; phylum Pseudomonadota; class Gammaproteobacteria; order Pseudomonadales; family Pseudomonadaceae; genus Pseudomonas; species Pseudomonas sp. Sample_9. The sequence continues at coordinate 3,445 of NZ_RAZO01000405.1, read as the reverse complement.
CGCCTTCCTGCACTGCCGCGAAGCGGTCAAGGCGATGATCCCGAACAAGTCCGGCGCGATCGTCAATATCGCTTCCTATGCGTCGTACTTTGCCTTTCCGACCATTGCCGCCTACACCGCTTCCAAAGGTGCGCTGGCACAATTGACCCGCACGCTGGCCCTGGAAGTCATCGAGCACGGCATTCGCGTCAATGCCATCGGCGTCGGCGATGTGGTGACTAATATCCTTAATGACGTGGTCGAGGATGGCCCGGGTTTCCTCGCGCAACACGGTGAAGCGGCGCCGATCGGTCGGGCGGCGCAGCCGGAGGAAATTGCCGAAATCGTCACCTTTCTTGCCTCCGAGCGCGCCAGTTTCATGGTCGGCTCGGTGGTCATGGCCGATGGCGGTATGACGGTAACGGCGGGTTGATAGTGGCGTGAGAAGCCAAGGGCGCGTGTGATAACGCGCCCATGGCTTTGCCACGAACACGAGCACGCAGAATCAGGCAAATCTGCAGCATCTTTGATCTAGTCGCCGCTGGGTAAAACTGGCTAATCTTCCTCCGCAGTTGACCCACCTTCGTCTGCTTTCGAGGCCCCTTGCATGGATAACCACGACGCTTCCATCCTCCACGACACGGCGGTGTATCGCGCCGAACTGGTGCGCCTGCTGACTCAACGCTTTGACGCGCCGGGCACCTACGAAACGGCGATTGCGCCGCTGCATGTGATCCGTCTTGATGGCCCGTCCGAGCTGATTCACGTGGTGCACCGGCCGGCGCTGTGCCTGATCGTGCAGGGGCGCAAGGAAGTCGGGCTGGGTGACGAACGTTTCCTCTACGACCCGCTGAATTACCTGGTGGTGTCGGTGACGTTGCCGGTGTCCGGACGAGTGATCGAAGCCTCGCCCGAGGCGCCGTATTTTTGCGTACGGCTGGATTTCGATCCGGCGCAACTGACGCAACTGATTGCCGAGTCGCCGCTGACCGGCATGCCGCAGGACGCCGGGCGCGGGATGTTTCTCGACAAGATCGACGTGACCCTGCTCGACACCATGCTGCGTCTGGTGCGCCTGCTGGATAATCCGCGCGACATCGGCATGCTCGCGCCGATGGCGTTGCGCGAGGTGTATTACCGCCTGCTGCGCGGCCAGCACGGGCATCTGCTGTATGAAATCGCCGTCAACGATTCGCAGACCCACCGGGTCACGCGCGCTATCGATTGGCTGAACAAGAATTTCACCGAACCGCTGCGCATCGACGCGCTGGCGCAGGTGGCCAACCTGAGCAACTCGGCGCTGCATCACCGCTTCAAAGCCGTCACCGCCATGAGCCCGCTGCAATATCAAAAACAGCTGCGCCTGCAAGAGGCGCGGCGGCTGATCATCAATGAAGGGCTGGACGTGTCCAGCGCCTGCTACCGCGTCGGCTACGAAAGCGCTTCGCAGTTCAGCCGCGAATACAACCGCCAGTTCGGCTGCCCGCCGTCCAAGGAACTCAGCCGCCTGCGTCAGACTGGCTGATTACCGCGGGTGGCCCGCCCATTCATCACGAAACCCCAGCAGAAAATCCACAAACGCCCGCACCCGCTGCGGCACGTAGCGGCCGTGCGGGTAGAGCAGGGTGTAGGGGCGCGAACGTCCGGCGTACGGTTGCAGCACTTCGATCAGGCGGCCATCGGCGAGTTCCTGCTCGACGATGAAACGGTAAGTCTGAAACAGCCCGGCGCCGTGCTTGGCCAGCGTCACACCGCCGAGCACGTCATCGGAGCAGGAATAGCCACCGTCGGAAATCACTTCCAGGTCCCGGCCGTTTTCCTGAAACAGCCAGGAAATCCGCCGCCCGCTGCTGGGCAATTCGAACTGGATGCACTCATGCGCGATGAGATCGTCCAGCGTCTGCGGCGTGCCGGCTCTATGCAGATATTCGGGGGCGGCGACCACCACCAGGGCGGCGTCTTCCAGCAAACGCGCGATCAGGGTCGAGTCCGGTTGTGCGCGCACGCGTATCGCCAGGTCGTAGCCCTCTTCAACGAAGTCGATATTGCGGTTGCCCAAGTGCACGTCGACCGTGACCTCGGGGTACAACGCGCGAAATTTCGGCAGCAGCGGCAGGATGCGGTGATGCCCGTAGGTGGTAGGCAGGCTGATGCGCAGTCGCCCCGACGGCGAAGTCTGCGCACCCATGACTTCCTGCTGCGCTTCAACCAGTTGCGTCAGCGCCTGGCTGCATTGTTCGAAGAAGCTCCGGCCGGCGTCGGTGAGGCGAATGCTGCGCGTGGTGCGCGCGAACAGTCGCGAACCCAGGCGTTGCTCCAGACGCAGAATCGACCGGCTCACTGCGGCCGGCGTGACCCCGGCGAGTTGCGCGGCGGCGGTGAAGCTGCCGGCTTCGGCGGCCAGGCAGAACAGTTCGATACTGCCTAACTGCAAATCTTCAAAATGGCGTTTCATTGTGGCTCGCACCGAGGATCGACGGACGTTCATCCTCTGTGTACCACAACCAACGACGCCGCCGGTATCCACCGGGCGGCGTTGCAGGGTTTCGATCAATGGCCGGCGCTCTGGCCACCGTCGACATGCAGGATCTCGCCAGTGACGAAATTTGCCCCGTCGAGGTAGAGGATCGCTTGCACGATGTCGTCGATTTCGCCCATGTGGCCGACCGGGTGCAGGCTGCCCAGCGCCTGATGGGTTTCCTCAGCGTGCATCGGCGTCTTGATGATGCCCGGCGACACGGCGTTGACCCGAATGCCACGCTTGGCGTACTCGATGGCCAGGGATTTGGTCGCGGCGTTGATGCCGCCCTTGGTAAGCGACGCCAATACCGAAGGCACGCCGTCGATTGCATGATCGACCAGGCTGGTGGTCACGCTGACGACGTGGCCGCTGCCGTGTTTTTCCATCTCGGCGATGGCCAGTTGCGAGATGTAGAAGAAGCCGCTCATGTTGGTCGCCACGACCTGGGCATAGTCCGCCTGGCTGTAAGCGGTAAACGGCTTGGCGAGAAAGATCCCGGCATTGTTGACCAGCGTATCGACGCGACCGAAGCGGGCAACAGCGGCGCGAATCACGCGCTCGGCGGTTTGCGGATCGGCAATGTCGCCGGCGACGGTCAGGACATCCGGGTCACTCGACTCTTTGATCGAGCGCGAGGTGGCGACCACTTGATGGCCAAGGGCGCGAAAGCCTTCGACCAGACCTGCACCAATGCCTTGCGAGGCGCCGGTGATGACAACTACTTTTTTCGATGTGCTCATGATGATTTCCTCTGTCGCTGGCCCGTCAGGATGGCGGGTGGCTGTTGGAGGAGACTTTAGGAAGTTGCGCCGAGTTGATAAATGGGGGCTGAGGTACATCATTTGTACTGTGGTGTATCTAATCAGAGCGGGCCTCGAATGATTGTCCCGTTTGAGTGGACGGTGAAACGCTTTTCAGCCGATTTATCCCTTTGCTGTGCGTCAG
>NZ_RAZO01000078.1:40184-45714 GCF_004307535.1 Pseudomonas sp. Sample_9 | reverse complement strand
GTGGTGACGTATTACTTCTATCTGCTGGTTGGCGGGCCGGTGTTCGTGTTGATGCTGGGCAAGCCGTTGCTGAAGAAGCTGATGAACGTCAGGCAGGCTTCTTAGGTTCGTCCTGCTCTTGCTGGAGTTGCTCCCAAAGCTCGGCGGCGCCGGGGAATTCGGTGCCGTCGTCCGGGCTCATGTCCTCCGGGTCGTAACGACTCAGGCAACCTTCACCAAGGGTGGCGGGCGCTTTTGAAGTGGCTTTGTCCAGTGGATCGCTCATGGCTTTTCCTCGGGCTCAAATGACAAGGGCCTGGACGATTCAACGCCCAGGCCCTTGGTTTTTCAAGCGTGGCGTGCTCGATCAGAACACAACCGTCTTGTTGCCGTGCACCAGCACGCGGTCTTCCAGGTGATAACGCAGGCCGCGGGCCAGCACCATCTTCTCGACGTCACGGCCGAAACGCACCATGTCTTCGATGCTGTCACTGTGGCTGACACGCACCACGTCCTGCTCGATGATCGGGCCGGCGTCCAGCTCTTCGGTCACGTAATGGCAGGTTGCGCCGATCAGCTTGACGCCGCGCAGGGACGCCTGGTGATACGGCTTGGCGCCGACGAACGAAGGCAGGAAGCTGTGGTGAATGTTGATGACCTTGTGCGCGTATTCGTGGCACATGTCCGGCGGCAGGATCTGCATGTAGCGCGCCAGCACCACCACTTCGGCGTCATGCTGCTTGACCAGCCGCGACACTTCGTCAAATGCAGGCTGCTTGTCCTGCGGATTGACCGGCACATGGTAGTAAGGGATGCCGTGCCACTCGACCATGCTGCGCAGGTCGTCGTGGTTGGAGATCACGCAGGAGATTTCGCAATCCAGTTCGTCGCTGTGCCAGCGGTGCAGCAAGTCGGCCAGGCAGTGGGATTCGCGGCTGGCCATCAGCACCACGCGCTTTTTCTGCTCGGTGTCGGTGATGCGCCAGTCCATCGAGAACTCTTCGGCGATCGGCGCGAACTTCTCGCGCAACTCTTCGATACCGAACGGCAGGGAATCGGCACGGATTTCGTGACGCATGAAGAACCAGCCCACTTGATTGTCAGAGTGGTGGCTCGCTTCGGTGATCCAGCCGTTATGAGAGGCCAGAAAATTACTGACTTTGGCAACGATGCCAACGCGGTCCGGGCAAGATATCACCAGCCGAAAAGTGCGCATGAGGGGGAAACTCCAGAACTTCACAAAGGCCGCCATTCTAGCGACTGCGCAGGAAAACTGCAGTACGCATGCGCGCCGGGCGCAACGAAGCTCGGCGAAACGGCTTTCTGACGCGGGCCTTCGTCAAGACCGTGACGCTTTAGCGAGGCTTTTGTCAGACAACTGTAAATATCTGTGCTGACTGCATCACATTATTTAACTGAACATTCAATTGACGGCTAACTCCTGTAACTCATTTAAATAAAAAGCCGATCTAAATGTTTACTTGATGAAACAGCCTGACTATTATTGCGGCACTGTCCCCTGTCATTCAGCATTCTACAAAAGGTAGTACTCATGTCCTTGATCAACGAATATCGCGCCACCGAAGAAGCTATCAAAGAGCTGCAAGCCCGTCTGAAGAACCTGTCCGAAGACGACAAACTGCAAGCCGAACTGGAATTCGAAGGCAAACTGCGCACGCTGATGGGTGAATACTCCAAGTCGCTGCGTGACATCATCGCGCTGCTGGATCCTGAAGCCAAATCCAAGGCTCCACGTGGCGGCGCAGTAAAAACTACCGGCACCAAGCGTGCACGCAAAGTTAAGCAATACAAAAACCCGCACAACGGTGAAGTCATCGAAACCAAAGGTGGCAACCACAAGACTCTGAAAGAGTGGAAAGCCAAGTGGGGCGGCGACGTGGTTGAAGGCTGGGCTACCCTGCTGGGCTAAGCCGCAACATTTCGCCGAGCGATCCGCGAACAAAAGAACGCCAGCTTGCGCTGGCGTTTTTTTATGCCCGTAAATTAATTCCGGGTATGTTCGATTTCAAAGATTCAAACGTTTGCGTAATGCCTGGACATAGTTCTGCCAGTCATTGAGGACCTCTCTCTGCATTGGCGTCGCATTAAGCGACCATTGCTCAGCGGCTTCGATAAATGACTGCACGGTATTCGGCGCACCTGCCTCGGGTTGCGTCAGACGCTGGCGACAAAATAATTTCCAGCGTTCCTGCTCGGCCACATCCAAGGTGTCTGGAAAGTTGCGCGCTCGATATCGAAAAAGTAGTTCGGGCAAACGTTCATCATCGAAAGGCCACTGCTCTTGCGCCAACTGCGCAGGATCGGCCGTTCGAACTTGTTCGCATAGACGCCGATCACGATCACCGATAAATCCATCGTACAACTGCTGCTCGGGATCTTCGCTGGGAGTGAAATCTTCGCTGGCATAAATTGCCGCGATTTTATCTTTCCAGACTTGTTGTGCGTCAGTTAGTCGCACTGTCCGCTCCTGATATAGCGCCATGTCCAGCCCAAGGCGCTGCTGGTCTTGTGCGCGCAATACCGCCAGCGGCGCTACAACCGGGCATCGATTGATGTGAATCAGCTTGAGCGGCACCGGCAGTTCACCTTCGGCCAAGTCATCGCGACGGGTATACAAGCGCTGGCGCAGAGTTTGCGCATCGAGGTCCAGCAGCCCCTGCGGATCGAGATGCAAGTCACAGACGATCAAGGCGTTGCGATTCTTCGGGTGCCAGGCCAGCGGCAGCACCACGCCGACATAACTGCGTGCCGCCGAGAAACGCCCGGACACATGCACCAATGGCTGCAACAGGCGGACCTGGTCCATCACCTTCTGTTTGCTGCGCAACTGGAACAGCCACTCGTAGAGCTTGGGTTGTTTCTCGCGAATCAACCGCGCCAGCGCGATGGTGGCGCGCACATCCGACAGGGCTTCGTGAGCGTGCCCGTGATCGATATTGTTGGCCGCCGTGAGGCGTTCGAGCTTGAGGGTCACGCGGCCTTCATCATCGGTCGGCCAGACCAGACCGTCCGGGCGCAATGCGTAAGCGGCGCGCACCACATCAATCAGATCCCAGCGACTGTTGCCACCCTGCCATTCACGGGCATAGGGGTCGAAGAAATTGCGATACAGGCTGTAGCGGGTCATCTCGTCGTCGAAACGCAAGGTGTTGTAACCGGCGCCACAGGTGCCCGGTGCGGCCAGTTGCGCATGCACGCGAGTCATGAAATCGGCTTCGCTCAGACCTTTTTCAGCGAGCTGACCGGGGGTGATGCCAGTGATCGCGCATGCCGCCGGGTGCGGCAGGATGTCTTCGCTGGGCTGGCAATAGAGGTTGACCGGCTCGTCGATCTCGTTGAGCGCATGGTCGGTGCGAATCCCGGCCACTTGCAGCGGTCGGTCGTTGCGCGGATTGATGCCAGTGGTTTCGTAGTCGTACCAGAAGATTGAAGTCACGGGCGAATCCTGAACAGAAGATCGGCGAAGTCTAGGCGTTTCAGGGTTGCCACGGCCAGCCTGGTCGCCCTCGAACAGCAATTTCTCCAGATTCCTACAGGTGAATCGCATTTTCCCTGTGGGAGCGAGCCTGCTCGCGAAAGCTTTCTATCAGTTGCAAATGCGCTGACTGACCCACCACATTCGCGAGCAGGCTCGCTCCCACACCCGAGAGGCTGCTAGCATCAGGCGCACTTGCACCCCGAACAGGCGAACATCAGGTAGCCCATGCTCGAGCCCACAGCACCGCGAAGGAAAGCACCGCTGGATACGCGCCATCAGGTCGAAACACCGGAAGGCATCGACCTGCCGTTGCGCCCTGCCGGATTGATGGTGCGCGCCGTGGCGTTTGCCATCGATCTGGGCGTTCGCGGCTTGATCCTCGGCGTGCTGTTTATCGCACTGGCGTTTCTCGGCAAGCTCGGCATGGGCCTCGGTTCCTTGCTGCTGTTTGCCATCAGCTGGTGGTACATGGTGCTGTTCGAGGTGCTGCGTCAGGGCCGCTCGCCGGGGAAGCAATGGCTGGGTTTGCGCGTCGTGCACGATGACGGCACGCCGATCGGCTGGTCGGCCTCGCTATTGCGCAACCTGCTGCGCTTTGTCGATCTACTACCCTTCGGCTATTTCCTCGGTGCGCTCAGTTGCCTGCAACACCCGACTTTCAAACGCCTCGGCGATATTGCCGCTGGCACCCTGGTCGTCCACAGCGAACGCCTGCTGAGCCGACCGCAATTGCCTGATGCAGAACCTCGTCGCTGCCCTGTCCCACTCACCCTGAGCGAACAACGCGCCGTGCTCGGCTTCGCCGAACGTCAGGCCGAGCTGTCTCCCGCACGGGTCAATGAGTTGGCGGCGTTGCTGGCCCAGCCACTGCATATTTCGGCACCCAAAGCGGTGTCCGAACTCAACGGCATCGCGCGCGGTTTGTTGGGGCCGACCCCATGAAACAGAGCCTGTTCGAAAGTCGTCACAAGGCGGAATGGGAGCACTTCGCCTTGGCGCTCGCACGCCTTGAACAGGGCAAGGACACCGCGCAAGTGGCGGCTTTCCCCAAGGCTTATCGTCGCCTCTGCCAACATCTGGCCCTGGCCCAGGAGCGCGGCTACAGCAGTTTTCTGATTGATTCACTGCAGCAGCAAGTGTTGCGCGGCCACCAACAGCTGTACCGGCATCGCAGCCGCCTCGGCGCGCAAATCCTTGCGTTCATCCTCGCCGACTTCCCGCGTCTGGTGCGTGAAGAGTGGCGCTTCGTAGCTGTCGCCAGCCTTCTGTTCTTCGCCAGCCTGATCGGTTTCGCCGTTGTGGTTTATCTGTTCCCGGAACTGATCTACAACCTGATCCCTGCCGAACAGGTGCGCGAAATGCAAGGGATGTACGACCCCGTTGCCGGCCACCTCGGACGCTCGGCCGAGCGGGCGGCGAGCGAAGACTGGGTGATGTTCGGCTATTACGTGATGCACAACACAGGCATCGCCTTCCAGACGTTCGCCAGCGGTTTGCTGATGGGCATCGGCAGTGGGTTTTTCCTGATGTACAACGGCATGATCATCGGCGCGGTAGCGGGGCATCTCAGCGAAATCGGTTTTGGCCAGACCTTCTGGTCGTTCGTCATCGGTCACGGCGCATTCGAACTAACGGCGATTGCCCTTGCCGGAGCGGCGGGCCTCAAATTGGGCTGGGCGCTGATTGCACCGGGCTGCCTGACACGCGGCGAGGCACTCCGGCTGGCTGCGCGCAAGAGCGTGTTGCTGGTGTGCGGGGTCATGCTGTTCTTGCTGATCGCTGCGTTTATCGAGGCTTACTGGTCGTCGAAAACCAGTGTCACGCCGCTGACCAAATACGCCGTCGGCACCGCGCTGTGGCTGGCCGTCGCGGTGTATCTGCTGTTTGCCGGAAGGACCCGCCATGCGCCCGAGTGACGCCAGCGTAGTGATCCGCCCGCGCACGACCTGGGAAGCCATGGACCTGGGTGTGTTGATGAGCCAGCAGCATCGCCGGTTGTTGATGACCAGTTGGGCGATCGTCACCCTGCCGCTGTTCGCCCTGCTCAGCCTG